>JAYTHJ010000334.1:0-2548 GCA_043732725.1 Sphingomonadaceae bacterium
ATGGCAGGCACTGGTTCGGCGGCTTCCGTTCACGCCCCCGCGGCCGTGGCGCTAACCCCGGCGATGCGGTCGTATTATGTCGCCAAGCTCGCCAACAACGACGCCGGCCGCTTCGATCTGCTCGCAGCCTCGCCGGTGGTCGACCCGCAACGCGACGTGCTGCTCGACGCGCTGGTGACGTGGGACCGGGTGCGCCGCGATAATGCGCCGACGAGCTTCGCCGAGCTGGTTGGCTTCCTGCGCAGCTATCCCGGTTGGCCCGGCGAAATCGCGATGCGCCGCCACGCCGAGAAGCTCATCGACGCGAGCGTGCTGCCCGACGCGCAGCTCAAATACTTTGCAGCTTTCCCGCCGCTTAGCGCGGTGGCGCAGCTTCGTCTCGCCGAGTCACAGCTCGCCACCGGGCACGCGGCCGAAGCGACGGCGCTCGCTCGCAAGGCGTGGACTTCGCCGAATCTCTACGGGCTGAGCGAGGCGGCCTTGCAGTCGCGCTTCGGTTCGCAGCTGACGGCAGCGGATTACCAGCTGCGCTTCGACTGGCTGCTGTGGAACGGCCAGGCGAGCACCGCGGCGCGACTGCTGACATTGCTGCCGCCCGATCACGCGGCTTGGGCCGCCGCCCGGCTGGCGTTGCGGATCAACGCGCCCGATGCCGAGGCGCGCTGGGCGGCGGTTCCCGCCGCGCAGCAGTGCGATGCCGGGCTGGTCCTCGACCGCGCACTGTGGCTGCGATCGCACGGCGATCTGACCACGGCGCGGACGCTATTGGCGGGCTATAATCAGCCGCCCGGGCTGGTCACCGATCCCGACACCTGGCTGCGTGTCCGGCTCGAGTTCGCCCGCGCTGCGCTGCGAGAGGGTCAGTATGATCTCGCCTACCGGATCGCCGCGAACCATCACGCGCTGCCGTTCGGTCGGCTGCTCAATGATCATCCGCTCGGGCAGCGGCAATTGCTGCTCGACACCGAATGGACCGCCGGCTGGATCGCGCTGCGCAAGCTCAACCGCCCCGACGACGCGCTGCGGCACTTGGAGGCGGTGCGCGATATCGCGCTCACCCCGGTCAGCCAGGCGCGCGGCGATTACTGGGCGGGACGCGCCGCCGCTGCCGCGCACCAGACGCAAGCGGCGCGCGCGCTGTACGCTGCTGCCGCGACGCATGCCGACTATTATTACGGGCAACTGGCGGCCGAGGAGCTAGGTTCGACGCCGCCGCTCCCCCCCGCGCAGGTGGTCAAGGTCGGCACCGCGGCGCGCGCCAAGTTCGACCGCGACACGCTCGTCCGCATGGCGCGCGACCTTGGCGCGCTCGGCGACCGCGCGAGGCAGAGCCTGTTCCTGCATGTGCTAGTCGACCGCGCCGACAGCCTCGAAGGCCAGCGTCTGCTCGGTGACCTCGCCATCGAACTCGACCGTCCCGACCTCGGTGTGCTGACCGGCAAGGCGGCACGCAGCGACGGCGAACTCAGCCTGTACGACATCGCCTATCCGCAGCTCGCGCTGCCGGTGGCGCTCGACCCAAGCTGGACGATGATCCATGCAATCAGCCGTCAGGAGTCGCAATTCGACCGCGCCGCGCTCAGCCGCGCCAACGCCCGCGGCCTGATGCAGCTGCTGCCCGGCACCGCAGCCGACACCGCCGCGAAGCTCGGCCTGCCGTACAGCACGCCGCGGCTGATCGACGACCCGGTCTACAACGTCACGCTCGGCGCGGCTTACTTTGCGCGGTTGAAGAGCCAGTTCGGTGGCAGTCACGTCCTCGCCGTCGCCGCCTATAACGCCGGCCCCGGCAACGTTCGCAAATTCATCGCTGCCAACGGCGACCCGCGCGAGCCCGGCACCGACGTCGTCGACTGGGTCGAGGCGATCCCGTTCAGCGAGACCCGCGACTACGTCCAGCGCGTGCTGGGCAATGCGGTGGTCTACGACGCGCTCCACCCGGCGACGGCGGTGATGCTGAGCAAGAAGCGGCTGGCGGAGTATCTGGGGAACGGCGCGCGCTAGGCGAGTTTTATCTCCAACGCCTTCTCCGCGACCTTGCGCAGCTCGTCGCCAACCGGCGGATAGCGCAAATCCACCCCCGCCCCCAACGCCGCAATCGCAGCCTCCAGCCCGGCGATGCGCGCGTACTTCTTGTCGTCGGCGGCGATCACCGTCCACGGCACAGTGTCGCACTTGGCGAACATCGCCTCGTACGCCTCGACATACTGCGCTCGCTTCGAGCGGTTGTGATAGTCGTCGAGCCCGGTCTTCCAGCGCTTGTACGGCACTTCGAGCCGCTCCCGAAGGCGCCGGTCCTGCTCGGCCTGGCTGATGTGCAGGAACAGCTTGACCATGCGGACACCGGCGTCGAGCTGCGTCTTCTCGAAGTCGTTGATCGCGCTGTAACCCGCCTTCGTCACCGACTTCGCTGTCAGTTTATCAACACGTTCGACGAGAACCCTGCCATACCAGGTGCGGTCGAACACCGCGATTTCGCGCGCCGCCGGGAGCCGCTGCCAGAACCGCCACAGGAAATGATGCCCGAGCTCGTCCTTGGTCGGCGGCC
>JAYTHJ010000335.1:0-2545 GCA_043732725.1 Sphingomonadaceae bacterium
TTGCTTTATCCGCAGTGGCTGCCGGGTGAGCATGGTCCGCGCGGTCCGATCGACAAACTGGCGGGGCTGCTCGTCAGCAGCGGCGGCAAGCGGCTCGAATGGCGGCGCGATCCGGTCAACGTCTTTGCGTTCCATATCGACGTGCCCGCCGGGGCGACCGCACTCGATCTCGAGTTTCAGTATCTGTCGGCAACCGATGCCAGACAGGGTCGCACCGAGATCACGCCGGTGATGGTCGACCTGCCATGGTCGTCGATGGCGCTTTACCCGGCGGGCTATTTTACCCGTGACATCCAAATCGCTGCGAGCCTGACGCTGCCAACCGGCTGGCAGCTCGGCACGGCGTTGACCACAGCGTCGACCGTGGGCGCAACGACAAACTTCATGCCGGTGCCGTTCGACGTACTGGTCGACTCGCCCGTGTACGCCGGGCGCAACTTCCGCCGGGTCGAACTGAGCACGTCGCCGGTGCCGGTCTATCTCGACATCGTCGCCGACCGCCCCGAGCAGCTGCTGGCGACCGACGCGCAGCTCGACGCGCACCGCGCGCTGGTTGCTCAGGCGTACAAGCTCTACGGCTCGCACCACTACGATCACTACGACCTGCTGTTGTCGCTGAGCGAGCATCTCGGCGGGCAAGGGCTCGAGCATCATCGGTCGAGTGAGAACGGCACCGTCGCGAACTACTTTACCGAGTGGGACAAGACCGTCGCGGCGCGGCAGCTGATGACGCACGAGTTCAGCCACAGCTGGAACGGCAAGTTCCGCCGCGGGGCGGATGCGTGGACGGCGAACTACAGCGAGCCGATGCGCAACAGCCTGCTTTGGGTGTATGAGGGCCAGACGCAATATTGGGGCGTCATGCTGGCGGCGCGCTCGGGGCTGCAGACCGCCGCGCAGGTTCGCGACGCGCTCGCCGAGACGGCGGCGGCAAAGTATGACGCGCGCAGCGGCCGCAGCTGGCGGGCGCTGCAGGATACCGTTAACGATCCGATCACGACCTATCGGCGCCCCGAGCCGTGGCTGACGTGGCAGCGCAGCGAGGATTACTATAACGAGGGCCTGCTGATCTGGCTCGATGCCGACACGCTGATCCGCGAGCGCTCTGGCGGCAAGCGCTCGCTCGACGATTTTGCGAAGCTGTTTTACGGCATCGAAGACGGCAACTTCAGCGAGGTCACCTACACCTTCGACGACGTAGTCAAAGCGCTGAACGCGGTCGAGCCGTACGACTGGGCAAGCTTCTTGCGCAGCCGCCTCGACGGCCACGGCCCCGGCGCGCCGCTGAACGGACTGGCGCGCGGCGGCTACATGCTCGTCTTCAGCGACACGCAGAGCGACTTCGCCAAGAGCGCGAACACGTTGGCGAAGCGCACCGACCTGCAGTTCTCGATCGGGGTCACGCTCGACAAGGATGGAACGCTCGGCGTCGTTCGCTGGGACGGGCCGGCGTTCAACGCCGGGTTAACGGCGGGAACGCAGATCACCGCGATCAACGGCGAGGCGTATGACGCCGACCTGCTCAAGTCGACGATTACCGCGGCGGTGAAAGGCGGCCCGATCGACCTGCTGGTCAAGACCGCCGACCGCTACCGCACGGTCAAGCTCGATTACCGCGGCGGACTGCGCTATCCGCATCTGGTGCGCGACGGTAGCGGTCCCGCCCGGCTCGACGCGATCCTCGCGGCGCGAAAATAGAGCGCGAGTGGAAGGCGACGCACGCTCGTCATCAAGGGGAATGTCATGAGCTTCGCGAAATATCTGACCGGTGCCGCAGTCGCCGCCGCGCTTGCCTCGCCCGCCGTGGCGCAGACTCTACGGCCCGATCAGGCGCAGTTTCGCGCGTTGTATAAGGAGCTGGTCGAAACCAACACGACGCTGTCGGCGGGCAGCTGCACGCTCGCGGCCGCGCGGCTGGCGGCGCGGCTACGCACGGCGGGCTATACCGATGCCGAGCTGACGCCCTTCGGCATTCCCGAAAAGCCCAAGGAGGGCGGGCTGGTGGTCGTGCTCGCGGGCAGCGATCCGGCAGCAAAGGCGATCCTGCTGCTGGCGCATCTCGACGTCGTCGAGGCGAAAGCCAGCGACTGGACGCGCGATCCGTTCAAGCTGGTCGAGGAGAACAGCTATTTCTACGCGCGCGGGGCCTCGGACGACAAGTCGATGGCGGCGATCTTTACCGACACGATGATCCGGCTGCGATCGGACAAGCGCCTGCGACGCACCGTCAAGCTGGCGCTAACCTGCGGCGAGGAGACGACCTATGCGTTCAACGGCGCGCAATACCTCGCCGACAACAAGCGCGAGCTGATCGACGCAGCGTTTGCCCTGAACGAAGGCGGCGGCGGGGTCCTCGACGCCAACGGCAAGCGCGCGCAGCTGGGCATTCAGGTCGGCGAGAAGGCGACGCAGAACTATACGCTGACGGTGACCAATCCCGGCGGCCACAGCTCGCGTCCGGTCAAGCCCAACGCCATCGTCCAACTCGCGCAAGCGGTGGTCAAGCTCGACGCGCTCGAGTTCCCGGTCGATCTCAACCCCACCA
>JAYTHJ010000336.1:0-8538 GCA_043732725.1 Sphingomonadaceae bacterium
CGTGCGCAGCGTCAACTGCCGCCAGCGGATCGCGCTCGCAGCGCTCACCCCAAAGCGCGCCCCAGCAGCTCGGCAGGAAAGCCCACCGTCGATCGCTGCTACCACGCGTTCACGCAAATCCACAGATAAGGCTCGACCCATCCCTGCCGGACTCCTTCACCAGCAAGGATTCTGAATCAGAAATCAGCCGGCGTGGGAATCCCTTATCGATTCAGCAACGTCGAAATCCGCTCTAATCCCAATTTTCGCCCGAACGAACTCTCAATCGGGGCGATCCCACACCCCTGTTTTCCATACCGGTTCCATACTAGGCGAACGATAGCGCGTTAACTCATTGAAAAGTGGTGCGCCCGGAACGATGAAAGTGGGCACTCAAATCATTGGGAAATTTCCGTGCTGCTACCGCTCTCGGCCTGCAAGAAGTCATCGCAACGGATGTTGTCTGAATTGCGCTTGACGTGAGCCGACGGGGAGCGTGGGATCAAGCGGTTCGCCAGAATGCCTACGACGGTCGATTGATTCCCAAGCGTCGCATCTCGCGGTAGATGGTTGAGCGCCCCAGCCCGAGCTGTTTTGCGGCTTGCGCAGGTGGCGTATTGGCTTGAATGAGCGTCAGCGCTGCATCGAGCTTGGAGATGTCGAGGGGCTGTCGTCCCGGCTTTCGGCCCTTGGCATGCGCGGCGGCGATGCCGTCTTTTGTGCGTTCGGAGATCAGCCGCCGCTCGAAATGGGCAATGGCACCGAAGACGTGGAAAATCAGTTCTCCGACTGCCGAGGAGGTGTCGATCTTTTCCTCGAGGCTGAGCAACGCAATCTTGCGTTCGCGCAGCATCGTGACCGTGGATAGCAATTCCGCCAGCGAGCGCGCGAGACGATCGAGGCGCACCACGGCAAGCGTGTCTCCCGACCGCGCATAGGCGAGCAGTGCCGTCAGGCTAGGCCGGTCCATGCTTTTACCCGACATGACATCGGTAAATGTCTTGATCGCGCCGGCCTCGGTCAGCCGCATCGTCTGGCCGGCGACGTCTTGATCACCGGTGCTTACCCGGGCGTAGCCAAGGATGTCAGCCATGGTGATCCGTCATCGCGCCAGCAAAAGCTTGAGGCCCGGAATTTCGATTCTGGCCCATTCCCGATCGGCGGTAAGAACTGGCAGGCCTTCGGCGATCGCCAGCGCCATGCAGGTCCGATCGCCGAGGCCGCTGCCGAATTCCTTTGTGGCAGGGTACAGCCTGGCCGCGGCAACGGCGTCATCGCGCCCGTGCGGGCGCACGTCCAAGTGCAAGGCGTCCAGCATCGCGAGCGCCGCATCGATGGGAACTTCGCGGCGTAGCAGGCTCTTGATCACTTCCTGCAAATTGACCCCTGATATGAGCCCGTCACCAATGTACCGCGCGACAATATTGGCACCCGGCTCATCGCGGAGCAGCGCCAGTATCGCCGAGGCGTCAAAAACGATCGATGCCACTCTTATTCCAAGGCCTAGTCGCGGTCTTCGCGTGCGGCTTCGGCCCGGCGTTCGGTAAGGAAATCATCGACTGGGAGGTCGTTGGTCGCATGCTGACGGTACAGGTCCTGGGCGCGCTTGATGCTCTGCCGCATCGACGTCAGCTTCACATTGTCGCCGTCGATCGACAGCACGACGACGCCAGCACCGGTCACGCCAAGGGCCTTACGCGCTGATCGCGGCAGCACCATGCGGCCGTTCTCGGCGATCCGGATATCGATCAGCTCCTGCACGGGCGACACCTCATTCCAAATGGCATAAGTTGTATATGTGCCATATCGTGACTATTGCCTATCTCCATCACGTGGCACGGGCTTTCCTGGCAACGCGCCGTCTCGCAAACGGCCGTTCTGGGGACGTCGCCGGCGCGCCCGCGCAACATACCCAAAACACGTCCAGAGACTACGTCCCTTTATTACCGTATGTCCACAGTCTTGTGCAATCTTTCATGGACGGTTTTCATGGCCCGGCGCGATCTTCGGACCACTGACGAACGGCAAAAGCTATTCGGCGTCGCAACGGACCGGGAAAACCTCGCCCGTCACTACATGCTGTCCTCGCAGGACCGGGCGCTGGTCGCGACGCGTCGGGGCGAAACGAACCAGATCGGATTTGCCGTACAGCTCGGGTTGCTGCGTCATCCCGGGTTCGGATTTACCCTCGACGAGGGCGCGCCAATTGAGCTTTTTGCATGGTGCTGTCAGTCTAACGATCACTTGTCTCTGGCGGACGCGGGAGTGCCAAAACGGATCTTGGGTTAGCCCATGACTGCCTGCCACTTCGCCAGCGCGGCGGCGCGTCGTTCTTTGTAGATGTCGCGGCTGACGAGGTGGCGTTCCTGGTTGAAATGGTTGTGGACGGAGGCTTGGACCGTGCTGAATTTCTGAAGGGTATGCATCCTTCGAAAGCGCAGCATGGCGCGCTCTCGTCGGCGGGACGGCTGATGGGAATTCTCGGCGCGGTTGTTCAGCCAGCGGCCCGTCTCGTGGACACCGGCGTTGCCGATCTCCTTTATCGCAGCGCCGTAGGAGCGTAGCCTGTCGGTAACGATGACCCTGGGCTTGCCATGGCGTTTCATCATCTTCTTGAGGAACTTCAGTGCGGCGCCCTTGGCACGGGTCTTGGTGGCGAAGGCTTCCAGGATCTCGCCCTCGTGATCAACGGCCCACCACAGATACTGCTTCGCGCCGTTGATCTTCACTAACACCTCGTCGAGGTGCCAGCGCCAATGGGTATAGGTCCGCATGTGATCCACCCGCTTCCTACGGATCTCGGCAGCGAACATTTGCCCGAAGCGGTTCCACCAGAAACGCACCGTCTCATGGCAGATGTCGATCCCGCGTTCGGCCAGCAGGTCCTCCACGTTCCTCAGCGACAGCGGATATATGACGTACATCACCACCACCAGCCGGATCACCTCCGGCGAGCTGTTGAATTAGCGAAACGGGATCGGCGCCTTAGCTCTGGATCTGCGGCTCATCCGCGTCGACTACCATTGCTGAGCACCGTGCCACATTGGTCTGACAGTGCCGCTGTCGTCGATCAGGCAGTTCGGGAGAGCGACCTGTAAGGCTTACCGGGCGCAAAAACGCGAGGAAGAAGCTCGAGGTAGACACCGTGGTCGGCGTTGATAATACCAACCGCAAACAAAGTCCTTGATTTGTTCTAGCATGTCGTATCGCTGCGCACAGTTCTTGTCATGACCCCACTACGTCAAGGGAGACGCTGCGCGGGGGCAAGGTCACAGGAGTTGACGAGCCGGCGTATTCCAACGGCGAGGGGCGGCTCCTGGTCTTCCAACCAAGTGTCACGGGTTTTGACGCGAACGTGACTATCGCCACGGCGCCCCGACCGCGATGCAATCGCGTTACGCCTTTCGGAGGCATCGAGGCGACCTCTCACCGCGGCTCACTTATGGGTAATCGCGGCGACCTTCATGCGCAGGATGGTTCTCTCGGTCGCCGACGTTGGACAAGTAAAACCTGGATTGCTTGCAGGGCCGAACTCGGTGACCGTCGAGTGTCGTTCGACACGCGGGGCCGGTACACTCCGCTTTTCTTCCATGACGAGGCCGTCGCGCTCGCTGCGGGCCATCGGCCATGTGCTGAATGCCGGCGTACCGACTATATTCGCTTCAAGGATGCTTGGAGAAGCGCCTTTGCCCAGTGCAACCACGATAAACTGCCGGCCGGTGACATCGACAGGACACTTCACCTCGCGCGAACACGGCGCAAAGAGCAGATACTGCCGCAACGACAAATTGCCGACATACCCGATGGCGCGTTCGTGACGATGGCCGACACACCGCAGTGCGCGATGCTGTTCTGGCAGGGCCAACTGCATCCATGGCAGCACTGTGGTTACGGATAACCCAAAAGTGCACCCATGGGAATGGCGGTGACGGTAATAACCCCCAAGCCGATGATTGCCGTGCTCAGCGCTGGCTATCAGCTAGCTATAAGGTTGCCCTCTTAAGCGAAGATCAAAATGTAGATCAATATCGCCGCGTTGAGGGCCAAGATGCCGATCATGCGGTCGAACTTCTTCTCGATCCACGTTAGTCTCTGTACCGTACTATCCAATTTCACGTTCCGTATCCTTCGCCCAGGGCGCACCTTAGCGCATTGTGAGGCCGGGCGCGCTGGCTTTCCATTGCAACCCGTTGCAAAAGGCTTTTGATCGCGATGTGGTTCGGTGGCTCCCCTCTATAAGGAAGCGCAAATACAAGGAAACACACGACATCTTAGCGCCGACGCCAACCGCACCGTTCATTCGTCAGCGAACGCGTGCCGGTGTATTGCCCTTCACGCTCGTCCAGCCGTTCGATCTACAGGTCCCCCCTGAGGAAGCGCTTTTCGACAAGATTGAAATTACAATCGGCTGCCACGTCGATTTTCCCAACGCCGCAGACCGGTCGGAATACCTCTCAGTCTTGGCTGACAGTTCAGGCGTAATGAACGCGCTGTTCACAGAGCCCCAACATCGAGGCAGGGGCGTAAAGCTGATAGTAGACCGTGGTTGGCACATGTCGGGCGTTGCCAAGTTTATGCCAACGGTCGGTAGCAACACGAGGGAGTTTTTTCAGTTTAAGCTATCGATCAACCCAACACGATGGCTGAACTATCACTGTAATTTAGCGCTGGCTGATCTTCAAGCAATGGCGCCGGAATTTTCCATGCGGCAAAGTCCAGACGTAAGGAGCGTCGATGCGCTCGATGGACGAGATAACTTTCTTTCGGATCGAAGCCGCGCCGCCTCGCAAGCCGATCGTATCGCCGCCAATCCGGGACAGCTGACGACCTATTTTACCGGAGCGCTCGAGATCATGCGGCTGCGGCACGCGGCCGAAGCGGCGCTGGGGCCACGCTTCGACATCCGCGCTTTTCATGCCCAGGTGCTGGGCGATGGCTCGGTCACGCTGCCGATGCTCAGGGCAAAAGTGGAGGCGTGGGTGGCGGCGACGAGAAAACCGCATGTGAATTGATTTGAGCCGTCGGCTGGTCGGCGGGCTGAGACCCAATCTCTCCCATTCGACCCGACCAGACCGTCTCCCGAATGTAGGCGTCGGTAAAGCGACCGCTATGCAACCAACAGCGGCGGCGCGCTTAGCGTTGCGGCGGAAGTGTAAGCCACGTAGCGGAACAGAATGACAGCAACGATCGATCCGTTTCATGCCATCGCGATCAGCCGGATCGCGCATCGGCTCGGCGTCGAGGGCAGATCGATCATTCACATGGAGTTCGGTCAGCCTTCAACCGGGGCGCCGACAGCCGCAATTTCCGAGGCTCACCGAATCCTGGACCAGGACGGCATGGGCTATTGGGAGAGCCCGCAGCTAAAACAGCGGATCGCGGAGCTGTATCAGGACAGGTACGGCGTGCAGGTCGATCCCGAGCGGGTCATCCTCACCTGCGGCGCCTCGCCCGCCTTCGTGCTCGCGCTTTCATGCCTGTTCGAACCCGGCGCCCGAGTTGCGTTCGCGCGGCCCGGATATGTATCCTATCGCAATACGCTCAAGGCTCTCTATCTCGATCCCATCGAAATTGGCTGCGGGCCAGCCGAACGTTACCAGCTTTGTGCAGCCGCGATCGAAGCGCTGGAGCCGGCACCCGACGGCGTGATCTTGGCAAGCCCCGCAAATCCAACCGGCACCATCATCACCGCTTGCGAAGTAACCGCCATCGCTGAGGTTTGCCGACGGCGCGGCATCCGTATGGTCTCGGATGAGATTTACCACGGGCTGAGCTATATCGGTCCCGCGCGAAGCCTGCTGCAAGACATGGACGACGCACTGATCGTCAACAGCTTTTCCAAGTACTTCAGCATGGCGGGCTGGCGCCTGGGCTGGCTTGTGGTTCCCTCGAGCTTGATCGACGCTGCACGTGCGCGGATGGGCAATCTGTTCTTGACGCCGCCATCCCTCGCCCAGCACGCCGGCCTTGTCGCGATGGACTGCCGCGACGAGCTCGAGCGACACGTCACGACCTATTCGCAAAATCGCGACCTGCTGTTGCGCGCGCTACCGGACTTGGGCTTGCGCGAGATTGCGCCCCCGGACGGCGCCTTCTACATCTATGCTGACATCGGCCATCTAACGAATGACAGCCTCGCCTTCTGCGAGGAGCTGCTACGGGACACAGGCGTTGCGACGGCGCCCGGACTCGACTTCGATCCGGTCGACGGCCACCACTTCATCCGGTTTAGCTTCGCAGTCTCGACTGAGCTGGTCGCCGACGCCGTCGCCCGCATGACACCGTGGTTCCAAGCCAAGGAACAATCAGTAGCTGCGCGAGCCGCCCTTCGGGACGCGTCATAGCGGAGACCTGTCAGCTTGTTCCCTGAAGAAAGGAGCAGCCCGTCTATATGCGTCGAAATGGGGTAGCTGACCCACAAGCCGCCATTTGATGACTTGGTCAGGTTCGCCGATGCAGACACTTGTTCATGTTCCTTAGCCCGAAGCACCTGTCTCCTCCCGGTTCCCGATGCTCGATCGCGAAGCCGACGAAGTCGTCTGGCGGCCGGCCGCTCCGCCAATCCATCGCGGGGAACGCTGCCCCTTCGCCGTGATGGACGACGAGCTTGAACGCGGCTGCGGCATTACTGCTCTCAACGCGGTGGTTATCCGGGATGCTCCCTTTTTCCCCGAGAGCCCGTTCGATCCGACTCATCGCCGACAGCCCATCCGCCGGCACCGGTCGGCGACGCCGGCGGCCATGCGTGAGCGCGCTTCGGGTCCAGCGCCTCGCGCAGTTGGGGCAGCGGCGACATCGTCGAATCGGCGTGCCGCTCGCTGCGCTGCCAATAGTGGGTGTGCGCCAGGAAGCCGGCCCAGACGCGCGTCCGCACCCGAACGTGTGGAGCGGCGTCCAAGGCCGACCCCGCCCGCTCCGCCCGCAAGTGGTTGGTACGAAACGGCTATCGCAGATCGGTTGGGGGTTCCGCTCGGCGCCGATCTCGACCATTCTTACCGGTTTTGGCACTATTTTTGAGTATGTTAGCACGAGCAGGTGGCGTTTCGCTTTGGACGCCTATTTACAGCAAACAGCTTGATTCAGAAAATCCGGCCAAAGGGAATCCCCTTCGAATCAATCAAATGACATCCCGCTCTAGCCGGCTGTGCAGATTAGCCGAGCCACCTCTGTCGCCTCATGGTTCGACAACGCGGGAGCGCTCCAAGCATCTCCTTAGGAACAGGCTGGTCGCACGTGGCTTCGCGTCGTTGTAGGCAAGCGACAGGTCGATCGTCGTAGGGCAATTCAACCCCCGACTTTCCATACGCGTTCCATACCGGAGACTTCGCGTTCATATAAGTCATTGAAAAGATGGTGCACCCGGAGAGATTCGAACCCCCGACCCCTGCCTTCGGAGGGCAGTGCTCTATCCAGCTGAGCTACGGGTGCGTTGCTAGCAACTCTAGCGCAGGCTCACGCTGGACGCCAGCCCTGACACTCGCGCGTCAACGGGCGACGGGAACCGGGGTGTACGGCACGAAAGCACCGAGGCCGCAGCTGGCGCCGATGCGCGGGCCGCCGCCGTTATTGATGACGGTGATGATGTCGACCGAGCACAGCTCGTTGAGCGAGGTCGCGTAGCTGAAGGCGCGCTCGAAGCCGAGGTTGGGACAGGCGTAGGGAAGCGTGTTACGCAGCACGGTACGGTCGCGCAGGATGAAATCGATGGTGCGGTCGTCGACAACCCGCGTCTCGCGGATCTGGCTGAGCTGAACGCACGAACGGCCGGATGCGGGCTTTCCAGTTGTATTCTTGACGGGCGACGACGGCGACGAAACCGACGCGGCAGCAACTGGAGCACGGTGGCTGTTATCGGCGGTACAACTGCTGAGCACGACCAGCCCGGCGGCGGCTCCGATCGAGGCGATACGGCGCATCGCTCATCCTCCAAGGTTACGCCGCGTTAGTCAACTCCCGCGGTATCGCTGCTTAGCACACATTCGCTCGGCCCGGGCGCAGTTGTCTTTGTCGCAAAGCCACACAGGTCGGCGACCGGGCAGCGCCAGCATGCGGGCCGTCGCGCGAGGCAGGTATAACGGCCGTGCAGGATCAGCAGATGATGCGCGGACCTCGCACAAGCGGCCGGGATCACCGCCATCAGCGCGTCCTCGACGACGCGCACGGTGTTGCCCGGCGCAAGTCCGGTGCGGTTGGCAACCCGGAAGACATGCGTGTCGACGGCGCAGGTCGCCTCGCCGAAGATTTCGTTGAGAACGACGTTGGCGGTTTTGCGGCCGACACCGGGCAGCGCTTCGAGCGCGGCGCGGTCGCCCGGGACCACGCCGCCGTGGCGGTCGAGCAGCGCCGCGCTGAGCGCCACGACGTTGCGCGCCTTGGTGTTGAATAGCCCGATTCTGCGGATGTGCGCCCGGACCCCGTCCTCGCCGAGCGCCAGCATCGCGGCGGGGCTGGCGGCCGCGGCGAACAGCGCCGCGGTGGCGCGGTTGACGCTGGCGTCGGTCGCCTGCGCCGACAGGACGACGGCGACTAGCAGCGTGAAGGCATCGGTGTAGGCCAGCT
>JAYTHJ010000337.1:0-2531 GCA_043732725.1 Sphingomonadaceae bacterium
AGCATATTCAAGGCCGCCTCGTTCGCGCCGCCGTGCGCCGGACCCCACAGGCAGGCGATGCCTGCCGCGATGCAGGCAAACGGATTTGCGCCCGACGAACCCGCGAGGCGCACGGTCGAGGTCGAGGCATTCTGCTCGTGATCAGCCATCAGCATGAATAGCTTGTTCATGGCATCCTCGACCACCGGATCGACAATATAATGCTCAGCCGGGACGCCGAAGCACATACGTAGGAAGTTGCCGGTGTAGGACAGACTGTTGTCGGGATACAGGAACGGTTGACCAACCGCGTATTTGTACGCCATCGCCGCCAGCGTCGGCATCTTGGCGATCAGCCTGTGGCTGGCGATGATGCGCTGCTTCGGATCGTGAATATCGGTCGAGTCGTGATAAAATGCCGCCATCGCACCGACGACGCCGCACATTATCGCCATGGGATGCGCGTCGCGCCGGAAGCCGCGATAGAACGTCGAGAGCTGCTCGTGAACCATCGTGTGACGGGTGATCGTGTAAACGAACTCGTCGCGCTGCTTCTGGTTCGGCAACTCGCCGTTGAGCAGGAGGTAGGCGACCTCCATAAAGTCCGACTGCTCGGCAAGATCGTCGATCGCGTAGCCGCGGTGGAGCAGCACACCGATGTCGCCGTCGATGTAGGTGATCTTCGATTCGCAGCTGGCAGTCGAGGTGAAGCCGGGATCGTAAGTGAATTTGTCGGTGTCGGCGTAGAGCCTGCGAATGTCGATCACCTGCGGCCCAACGGTACCGCTGAGGATCTTATAGTCGAATGCCTGCTCGCCGATGCTGAGCTTTACCTGATCGGTTCCAGCACCGCTCGTCCCAGTACCGTCACTCATCCCGTCGACCTTTCCAATTATCCGTGCCTCGTTACGACGTCGTCGATCCGCCCCAAACTCTCACCACGTCCGAGCTGCTCGAGCACTTCGAAAAGCCCCGGCGAGGTTGTCGACCCGGTTACCGCGGCGCGCACCGGCTGCGCGACCCTGCCGAGCTTTACGCTCGCCGCCTCCGCAACCGATCGCGCCGCCGTCTCCAGCCCTGCTGCCTGCCAGTCGCTAACGCCACCGAATGCACTCCGGGCCGCTTGCAGGATCACTATTGCTGGCCCGTCTAGCAAAGTACGAGCAGCAGCGTCTATCTCGATTGGGCGGCTGCGAAGATAGAATAATGCTGACATTGCCAACTCGTTCAAATCCTTGGCGCGCAGCTTCAGCTCGGGCATCGTGCGCTGCAGCATATGCCAGTCTGCGGCGTGGAGCCCACGTCCGAGCAGCCGCTCGACCCGCGGTGCCACCAGGCTGACCAGCCGCGTATCAGCAGCTTGTCGCAGGTAGTGCCCGTTCACGCTCTCTAATTTCTTGAGATCGAGTCGGGCGGGAGCGCGGCCGATACCGGCGAGGTCGAACCATTCGACCGCCTGTGCGCGTGAAATCAGTTCGTCATCGCCGTGTCCCCAGCCAAGCCGGAGCAGATAGTTCTCTACTGCCTCGGGCAGCATGCCGAGCTCGTCGCGGTACGCGTCGACCCCGAGCGCGCCGTGGCGCTTCGAGAGCTTGGCCCCATCGCTACCGTGGATAAGCGGCAAGTGCGCGTATTCCGGCGCGGGCCAGCCGCCTTCTACCGCGTCCATCGCGCGTATCAGCGCGAGCTGGCGGAAGGCGTTGTTGAGGTGATCGTCGCCGCGGATGACGTGGGTAACGCCCATATCATGATCGTCGACGACGACCGCGAGCATATAGGTCGGGGTGCCATCCGAGCGCAGCAGAACCATGTCGTCGAGTTCGGCGTTAGCGACGGTGACCTCGCCCTGCACCCGGTCGGCGATGGTGACGCTGCCGGTCTGCGGCGCGCGCAGCCGGATAACAAATGGCGCACCCTCGGGTGCCTCGCCCGGATCGCGGTCGCGCCAGCGTCCGTCGTAGCGCAGCGGCAGCTTTGCCGCCCGCTGGTCCTCGCGCATCGCTTCAAGCTCCGCGGCGGTAGAGAAGCATTTGTATGCGTGCCCGCCGGCGAGCAGTTGGTGCGCGACGGTCGCGTGGCGCGTCTGCTGTGCCGCTTGGTAGACGACCTCGCCGTCCCACGCGAAATCGAGCCAGTGCAGCCCGTCGAGGATCGCCGCGACCGCCGCTTCGGTCGAACGGGCCTTGTCAGTATCCTCGATGCGCAGCTTGAATGCGCCGCCGTGATGCATGGCGAACAGATAGTTGAACAGCGCGGTGCGAGCCCCGCCGATGTGCAGGAAGCCGGTTGGCGACGGCGCGAACCGCGTCACGACGGGTGCGGCGGCGCGAGGCAACGCTGCGCCGGCCGCAAGATCGGGGGTTGCGCCCATGGTCGATTCTATCCAACACTTCGCGCCGGGTCGGGGAAGTCCGAGTGGTCTATCACAGCGGCTGGAGCCGTTCAAACCGCGGCAACCGCCGTTCGCGCGGTAGCGGCCGCCGTCCCCGATGCAGCGGCTTTTGCGCCACAAATGGTGCGCGCCAGAAGCTGGGCGTGCCGGCGCTGCTGGC
>JAYTHJ010000338.1:0-2523 GCA_043732725.1 Sphingomonadaceae bacterium
CCCGAGCTCAACCCCGTCGAGAACGTCTGGCAGTTCATGCGCGACAACTGGCTGTCGAACCGCGTCTTCAAATCCTACGACGACATCCTCGACCATTGCTGCTTCGCCTGGAACCGCCTCACCGATCAGCCATGGCGCATCATGTCTATCGGACTGCGGTCGTGGGCGCATGGGTTCTGATCAGAGAGTCTTGGTATGAGGCTTGGATTTTGCCGTAATTATTTCCAAACGTCGTGACGGTGGATGCGGATCGCGGCGACCCATCTCCATGACCGGCGCTGCGGCTGATAATCCCGTATCAGCATCTGCCGAAGAATCAGCGATAGCGCGCCCCCTTAGCAACTTACATTCCGTCCGGCCCAAGCTTTCCCGCTCCTCTGCGATCCATCCGCGAGCGAGCAGGAGCAGCTGACCCGATCGCAACAGCATCGTCTGATAGAGTGCCCACGCGGCGAAATCACCTGCATAGGTCGGTTCATCCTATTGATTGGGACGGCTCGCCAACCGCGAACTAAACGCGTTCACCCGCGCGGATGAAAGTGGCCGTGGATGCTGGCAGCCATCGCCTTGCTGATCCCCGGCGCGCGTTCGAGGTCCTCCAGCGTCGCGCCGCGGACCGCGCGGCTGGTGCCGAAGTGCATTAGCAACGCCCGCTTACGAGCTGGCCCGATGCCGGGGACGTCGTCGAGCGGGTTGGCGGTGATCGCCTTGGCGCGCTTGGCGCGGTGTGCGCCGATGGCGAAGCGATGCGCCTCGTCGCGCAGCCGCTGCAGGAAGAACAGCACCGGCGAGTTCGGCGGCAAGGTCAGCTCGCGGCCGCTGGTTAGATAAAAGGTCTCGCGCCCGGCGTTGCGGTCGGGTCCCTTGGCGACGCCGACGACGCAGACATTGAATACCCCGAGCTCGCCCATGATCTGAAGTACGGCATTCAATTGCCCGCGGCCGCCATCGATCAGCACGAGGTCGGGCCAATCGCCCTTTTCGCGGTCGGGGTCCTCGCGTTCGAGCCGCACGAAGCGGCGCTGCAGCATCGCCTTCATCATCGCGAAGTCATCGCCGGGCACGATCGCTTTGCCGTTCAGCTGCGCGTCGGTCATATTGAACTTGCGATACTGGTTCTTGCGGAAGCCTTCGGGCCCGGCGACAATCATCGCACCGAGCGCGTTGGTTCCCATGATGTGGCTGTTGTCATAGACCTCGATACGTTGGGGCGCGGCGTCGAGCTCGAACAGCTCGGCGACTTCGCGCAGGTGGACGCCCTGCGTCGTCGCCTCCGCGACCCGCCGGTCGAGCGCTTCCTCGGCATTGCGGCTGGCCTGTTCGACCAGTCGCTTCGCGCTCCCACGCTGCGGCGCGCGCAAGGCGATGCGCTTGCCGGCGCGGTTGGAGAGCGCGTCGGCGAGCAGCTTCATCTCGCTCAGTTCACGGTCGAGAAGGATCTCGCGCGGGGCCGGGACGTCCTCGTAAAATTGCGCGAGGAACGCTGCGAGCACCTCGTCGTCGGCGACGTCGGCGGTATGCGCCGGGAAGAACGCGCGGTGGCCCCAGTTCTGGCCGCCGCGGATGAAGAACAGCTGGATGCAGACGAGGCCGCCTTTGCACGCCAGCGCGATGACGTCGGCATCGGTGGCGCTGTCGGCGGCGTTGATCGCTTGGCTGCCCTGGATGTACGTCAGCGCGCGCAGCCGGTCGCGCATCACCGCGGCGAGCTCGAAGTCCATCGCCGCCGCCGCCGTCTCCATCTGCGCCCCGAGCTTGCGCTGGACGTCCTGCGACTTGCCCGACAGGAACGCCTTGGCATCGTCGACCAGCTCCTCGTAGGCCGCGCCTTCGATCCGCCCCGTGCAGGGGGCGGAGCAGCGGCGGATTTGGTGCAGCAGGCACGGCCGCGAGCGATTGGCGAAGAAGCTGTCGCTGCACGAGCGCAGGAGGAAGACCTTCTGTAGCGCATTGAGCGTCGTGTTGACCGAACCGGCACTGGCGAACGGCCCGTAGAACACCCCCTTGCCGACGCGGGCACCGCGATGCTTCGAGATGCGCGGGAACGCATGATCCTCGCGCAGGAAGATGAACGGAAAGCTCTTGTCGTCGCGCAGCAGGACATTGTACGCCGGGCGAAAGCGCTTGATCAGCTGCGCTTCGAGCAGCAACGCCTCGGCCTCCGAGTTGGTTGTTACAATCGTCATCGCGCGCGTCTGCGCAACCATGCGCTGCAACCGCCGCGGCAACCGGTCGACCTGTGTGTAATTGGTGACGCGCGCCTTCAGGCTTTTGGCCTTGCCGACGTAGAGCACGTCGCCGTCGCCATTCGACATGCGGTAGACACCGGGGCGCTGGGGTAGCGTCCGCAGCACGTTGCGGATCGCGGCAATTCCCGCATCGCGGTCGGGAGTCTCGCTGCCGCGGACGGTGAAGGTCGCCGAATCTTCGGAAAAGCGGTCGGGCAGGGGAGGTTGGGCCATCGTTTCGATGACCTAAGCGCGGGCGCCGAAGCGCTCAAGAGGTGCGCCGGTTTTATCCACG
>JAYTHJ010000339.1:0-2522 GCA_043732725.1 Sphingomonadaceae bacterium
TGGCGAAAATCGCACTGCACGTCGCGCCCGGCGCCCACGCCGTGGTGCTCATGGACCAGGCCGACTGGCACCCGACGCCCAAGCTCGGGCTACCCGCCAGCATCTCGGTCATCGCGATCCCCTCGAAAAGCCCGGAGCTCAATCCGCAGGAAAACATCTGGCAGTTCATGCGCGACAACGGGCTGGCGAACCCAGTGTTCGGCTCCAACGACGAGATTGTCGACCACTGCTGCGACGCCTGCAACAAGCTCGTCGAACAACCCTGGCGGATCATGTCACTCGGCTTCCGCAAATGGACCAAGGGGTTCTGATCACTGAACCATGGTATTAGTCATAAAAAATGGTGGTGATCCCTACGGGAATCGAACCCGTGTTCTCGCCGTGAAAGGGCGATGTCCTAGACCGCTAGACGAAGGGACCTTGGCGGAGCGTTGGGCTAAGGCCAAGCGGCTAGCGCGTCAAGGCTCACAGGGCCGCATTGACTGTTCGTAATTGTCATCGGGCTTAAAACCCGTCGGCATAGGCAATGTCGTCGATGTGTAGTTCGGCGGCGGGCTCGCGGCCCCAGTCATCGCGCTGGACGCGCCCGGCGATATAGATCGCCCGTCCCGAGGTTCCCGCCAGCGCCGCCCCGAGCGGCGTGTCGGCGTGGCGGAATGCCATGGCCTTCAGTCGCGCGCCGTCGGCCCCGATCAATATGACCCGTACATGCGCGCCACCGACGACGTCGCACTTGACCACGGTCCACGGTCCGGCAGCGATCCGTGGGGCCGGCCAGCCATGCCCATAGGGTCCGGCCCCGTCGAGCGTTTCGGCGAGATCGACGCAGACCCCGCGCGGGCTCAGCGCCGCATCACAGGACAGCGCCACCCCGCCCTGCGCCCGCCCGACATCGCCGCCGAGCCGCTCGTGCAGGAACGCGGTGAACGCCGGGATACGATCGGTGGCGATCGTCAGTCCGGCGGCCATCGCGTGACCACCGCCGGCGATCAGCAGGCCGTGGTCCTTCGCCGCGAGCACCGCGCCGCCGAGGTCGACGCCGGGCAGCGACCGGCCCGAACCCTTGCCGATGCCGCCGTCAAGGGCAATGACGATCGCCGGGCGGTTGAAGCGGTCCTTCAACCGCGACGCGACGATGCCGATCACCCCGGCGTGCCAGCCGTCGCCGCTGACCACCGCCACCGCTTCGTTGAGGCAGCCCGCTGCGCGCAACACCGCGGCGTCGGTGACCTCGCCCTCGACGACCTTGCGTTCGACGTTGAGCCGGTCAAGCTCGGCGGCTATTGCGGTCGCCTCGTCGGGGTCGTCACTGGTCAACAGGCAGACGCCGAGGTCGGACTTGCCGACGCGACCGCCGGCGTTGATCCGCGGCCCGAGCGCGAAGCCGAGGTCCTTCGCGACCGGTGCGCGCGAGATTCCAGCAACATCGATCAGCGCCGCCAGCCCCGGATTGCGCCGCGCCGCCATGACCTTGAGCCCTTGCGCGACAAACGCCCGGTTGAGTCCAGTCAGCGGCACGACATCGGCAACGGTGCCGAGCGCGACAAGATCGAGCAGCTCGAGCAGCTTCGGTTCGGGGCGGTCCACAAACCAGCCCTGCCCGCGCAACGTCCGCAACACCGCGACGCCGGTGAGAAACGCCATGCCGACGGCGGCTAGATGCCCGAACCGGCGCGCCTCGCTATTTTCGTCGAGCCGGTTGGGATTGACCACCGCATACGCCGGCGGCAGCCTGGTCGAGGCCTGGTGGTGGTCGACGACGATCACGTCCATCCCGTCGGCCTGCGCCCGCGCCAATGCCTCGAAGCCCTGCGTACCGCAGTCGACGGTAACGACCAATGCAGCCCCGGAAGCTTTCAGCGCTGCCATCGCGTCCGCCGACGGACCATAGCCTTCGAGCAAGCGGTCGGGAATATACGCGCTGCAGACCCCGCCGCACTGCCGCACGACGCGCACCAGCAGCGCCGCGCTGGTCGCGCCGTCGACGTCGTAATCGCCGAAGACGACGACGTTCTCGCGCGCCGTGATCGCCTTGGCGAGCCGCGCCGCCGCGGTGTCCATGTCACGGAAGATCGACGGATCGGGCAGCCAGTCGCGAACCCGCGCGCTCACCAGCCGGTCGATGTCGCCGCGGGCTGCCCCGCGGGCACGGAACAGCTGATGCACGACATCGCTCAGCCCCGACGCCGCGCCCGCACCGGGATCGGGCAGCAACCCGCCACGCCACGCCCACGGCTGCCCGAGAACGGAGCGAGTGACGTTGAATGGAGCGCGCACAGTCTTACTTTAGCGGGGTGCGCTAAACTTGCACAGACTTTGTGTGCTGATCCGTGCCTTTCAAAGACCGTTTGAGAATGGGTTGCAGCCTTGGCGCGGGCGTGATTCAAGCTTTGGATGTGGATCCGAGCGAGCCATGGCTGGATGGCTGGATTTGAGCAGCGAGCGAAGCGCTACCCGAGCGACCTGACGGACGAGGAGTGGCGGTTTATCCAGCCGTTTTTGCCGTTAGCGCCAAAAGCGAG
>JAYTHJ010000340.1:0-2521 GCA_043732725.1 Sphingomonadaceae bacterium
GCATCAGCGCGATCAGCGGCCAGTTGTTGAACACCAGCTCCTCGCCGATTTGCATGCCTTCGTCGAGATCGGCATGATCTGGCCATTGAAGGCGCGGTCGATCGCAGTCTCACGAACGTGTTTCATACAGATGTCGACGGCCTGCAGCCACGCCGCCTTGAACGCCGCGCCGTGGGGGTGGTCATGCAGCTTATAGACTGTATTTGCGGTCTTCCCGCACGCCCGCGCCGCCGCCCGAACCGAGTCGGTGGCCATCAGCGTTGAGATAAAGACCCGCTGGACACCGGGCGTCCAGCCATCCTGATGAAAACGGGCGGGCGCGGGGAGGGGGTGTGTAATAGAGCGCGTATTAGCCGGTTGGGTTCGTTTTGTCAAGATAATTAAAAGGGCATGCTTGGTCTGCGATCGCATTTAGCGGCCGACCCTTTGTGCGACCTGCGTTAGGAAAGTGCATCATGTGCTATGAAATCTCCGATGAACGAAGGTTCCTACATACCCTACGTGCCTCTCAACATCCTGAAGCTGTTTGCCGAAGAGATTTGGGTTGCCGATGGACCCGAGATCGGCATGCGATATTTTGGGGTTACTCTGCCATTTCCAACGCGCATGACGGTCGTTCGAATGCCGGACGGAATGCTGTGGATTCATTCGCCGATTGCCTGGAACGACGGCCTCGGCAGCTTGATCGACCGGCTGGGAAAGGTTTGTTATCTGGTCGCACCGAACACCCTCCACTATTCCCATCTTGCCGAGTGGCAGGCTCGTTATCCGCAGGCGCGCAGCTATATCCCGCCGGGGCTTTCGGGCAAAAGCGCGAGGCGGGCGATCGGCGAAGTTTTGTGCAGGCGGCCGCCGGCGGCGTGGGTTAACGCTTTTGGGCAGTGCCTCGTATCTGGAACATTACTCACCGAAGTGGATTTCTTTCACCGCGCCAGCCGGACCCTGATCCTGACTGACCTCATCGAAAACTTCGAGCTATCGCGTGTTCGCCACTGGCTGCTGCGTTGGATCATGCGGGCCTTTGGCGCCGCCGACCCGGACGGCAAGGCACCGATCGACATGCAGCTCAGCTTTTTTGGTCATCGTCCAGCGGTTCGAGAAGCCGCACGGCAGATGATCGCCTGGGCACCGGAACGTATCGTGGTGGCACACGGCCGGTGTTACGACGCCAACGCCGTGGCGGAACTGCATCGCGCCTTCCGTTGGGTACTATAACTGCCGGGCGCCGTGCCGATAGCGGCCGCGTCGGATCGTGTCGCATTCCAGATCGGATTTGTCGCGCTCACATTTCGAACTGACACGCCAGCCGCGGTCGGTATCGTTTGACTTAAGTCGGGCCGGGGCGCGATGACTTGCGCAATCCTGGTTCGGTCGATTTATTTAGGACAACGGATGTCGGTCGAGACTGAATTCGCAATGCTCGTCGACACAACGAATTGTGATCGTGAGCCAATCCATATCCCCGGGCTGATCCTGCCGCATGGGGCGATGCTGGTTCTCGACCCCGATACGTTCGAGATTCTGCAAGCCGCGGGGGACACGGCCCGGCTGCTGAGGAAGCCCGTTACCGAACTGCTCGGGGCGTCGGCCGCCACGATTTTCAGCCCAAAGCAGATTGACTATCTTCGCGCCTTGACCGGTCGGTTCGACCTGACCAAGCCGCGTCACCTGCTCGACCCGTTGTTGCGCGTCGACGTGGAGCGGCCGCTCGATGCGAGCCTGCATCGTAGCGGCAATTCGCTGATCCTCGAGTTCGAAGCGGCCGACATGGATGACCGCTTTGCCGCCGACCCGCTCGCCGGTGTACAGGAAATGATCGAAGGTTTCGACGACGCCTCATCGCTGCAGACGCTGTGCCAGCTCGCGGCGGATCGCGTGCGGTCGGTGGCCGGCTACGACCGGGTCCTGGTCTATCGCTTCATGCAGGACGAGTCGGGGTGGGTGATCGCCGAGGCGCGTGAGCCACACCTCGAGCCGTTCCTCGATCTGCATTACCCGGCTGCCGACATCCCCCAGCAAGCGCGTGCCTTGTACGTCAAAAGCTGGCTCCGACTGATTACGCAGGTCGATTACGATCCCGCCCCGCTGGTGCCGGCGAACAATCCCCGGACCGGCGAACCGCTCGACATGAGCTATGCGATCCTGCGCGACGTGTCGCCGATCCATCGTCAATATCTCCGCAACATGGGCATCGACGCATCGATGTCGATCTCGATCATCCTCGGGGGCAAGCTGTGGGGGCTGATCGCCTGCCATCACTACAGCCCGCGCATCCTGCCGCGCCATCTGCGCGCGGTCTGCGAGCTGTTCGGGTCGATGTTCTCGCTGCAGCTCGAATCACGTGAAAAGGGCGAACAGCTCGAAGAGCGATTGGCGAGCCGGATGGTGCTGCAGAACCTGATGCTCAACCTCGCCAGCGCCGACGATTATGCCGCCGGGCTGACGCAACAGTCGCCGAACCTGCTCGACTACATCCACGGCGGCGGCACGAGTCTCGACGGCTCCCGGCGCGGCGGCGTCG
>JAYTHJ010000341.1:0-2512 GCA_043732725.1 Sphingomonadaceae bacterium
GCCATGCCATCGCGTTGACCCGCGAGGTGCTGCAGATTCCCGACACGCACCGCATCGGCATCGTCCCGGCTTCGGATACCGGCGCTTACGAAATGGCAATGTGGACAATGCTCGGCAGCCGGCCGTGCACGATGATGGCGTGGGAGAGCTTCGGCGAGGGCTGGGTGACCGACGCGGTCAAGCAGCTCAAGCTCGACGCGACGATCGTCAACGCGCCCTACGGCGAGCTGCCCGACCTGACGCGTATCCACCAGTCACACGATATCGGCTTCACGTGGAACGGCACGACATCGGGCGTGCGGGTGCCGAACGGCGACTGGATCCGCGACGACCGCGAAGGACTGACGCTGTGCGACGCGACCAGCGCGGTGTTCGCGCAGGAACTGCCGTGGGCGAAGCTCGATGTCGTGACGTACAGTTGGCAGAAGGTGCTCGGCGGCGAAGGCGGCCATGGTATGTTGATCCTCGGGCCGCGCGCGGTCGAACGGCTCGAGAGCTACACGCCGCCATGGCCGTTGCCGAAAATCTTCCGCCTGACCTCGAAGGGCAAGCTGATCGAGGGCATTTTCAGCGGCGAGACGATCAACACGCCGTCGATGCTTGCGGTCGAGGACTATATCGATGCGCTGACCTGGGCGCAGTTGATCGGCGGGCTGAACGAGCTCTACGCCCGCGCCGATGCCAATGCGATGGCGCTCGACCGCTGGGTCGAGGCAACGCCGTGGGTTGCGCATCTGGCGAGCGATCCGGCAACGCGCTCGAACACTAGCGTCTGCCTGATGCTGCCGGGCGCGGCGCCCGAGGTGCCCAAGGCGATTGCGGCGCTGCTGGAGAACGAGGGCGTTGCGTTCGACATTGGCGGATACCGCGACGCGCCGCCGGGGCTACGGGTGTGGTGCGGCGCGACGATCGACGCCGCCGACATCGTCGCACTGGGGCCTTGGCTCGAGTGGGCGCACGGCGAAGTGACAGCCTGATCTGCTCCCCTCTCCTTCAGGAGGGGACCGGGATGGGTCTTACTGCCAGTCCCAAGCTTCGCCACCGCTCACGCGCATTCAAACCCACCCCCGGCTCCTCCCTGAAGGAGGGAGGGGAGCAGAGGAACACCGCATGCCCAAAGTCCTCATCGCCGACAAAATGTCCCCCAAGGCCGCCGAAATCTTCCGCGCCCGCGGCGTCGAGGTCGACGAGTTCACCGGGCTGAGCAAGGATGAGCTGCTCAAGATCATCGGCAACTATGACGGCCTCGCGATCCGCTCGTCGACCAAGGCGACCAAGGACGTGCTCGCCGCCGCAACCAACCTCAAGGTCGTCGGGCGCGCCGGGATCGGCGTCGACAATGTCGATATTCCCGCCGCCTCGGCGCACGGCATCGTGGTGATGAACACGCCGTTCGGCAACTCGATCACGACCGCCGAGCATGCGATCGCGCTGATGTTCGCGCTTGCCCGCCAGCTGCCCGAAGCCGATGTCTCGACGCAGGCGGGCAAGTGGGAGAAGAACCGCTTCATGGGGGTCGAGCTGACCGCCAAGACGCTCGGGCTGATCGGCTGCGGTAACATCGGCTCGATCGTCGCCGACCGCGCGCTCGGGTTGAAGATGAAGGTCGTCGCGTTCGACCCGTTCCTGACGCCCGAGCATGCGCAGGATATCGGCGTCGAGAAAGTTACGCTCGACGAGCTCCTGGCGCGGAGCGATGTGATCACGCTGCACACCCCGCTGACCGATTCGACGCGCAACATTCTGTCGGCGGCCAACCTTGCCAAGACCAAGAAGGGCGTGCGGATCGTCAATTGCGCCCGCGGGGGGCTGATCGACGAGGTGGCCTTGAAGGCCGGGCTCGACAGCGGGCACATCGCGGGCGCGGCGCTCGATGTATTCGCCGAGGAGCCGGCGACGGCGTCGCCGCTATTTGGTACGCCGGGGTTCGTTTCGACGCCGCATTTGGGGGCCTCGACCGACGAGGCGCAGGTCAATGTCGCCATCCAGGTCGCCGGGCAGATGGCGGACTTCCTGCTGACCGGCGGCGTGACCAACGCGCTCAACGTGCCGTCGCTGTCGGCCGAGGAAGCGCCGCGGTTGAAGCCGTATATGGCGCTTGCCGAACAACTCGGGCTGCTCGCCGGCCAGCTCATCGAAGGCATTCAGGCGGTGACGGTCGAGGTCGAGGGGGCGGCGGCCGAACTCAACATCAAGCCGATCACCGCGGCGGTGCTGACCGGCCTGATGAAGCCGTTTTCGGACACCGTGAACATGGTCAACGCGCCGTATCTGGCGCGCGAACGCGACATCGCGGTGTCCGAAGTCCGTCACGAGCGCGACACCGATTATCACACACTGATCCGCGTCACGGTGCGCACCCCGCACGGCGAGCGCTCGGTGGCGGGGACGCTGTTCGGCAACCGCGCGCCGCGGCTGGTCGAGATCATCGGCATCAAGGTCGAGGCCGACCTGCACGGCCCGATGCTGTTCATCGTCAACGAGGACAAGCCGGGCTTCATCGGACGGCTGG
>JAYTHJ010000342.1:0-8484 GCA_043732725.1 Sphingomonadaceae bacterium
GCCGAGCGCCCCGGACAAAAAATCGTTCACCAGCGTCAACTCGCCGATCTTGGCATGCAACGTCTTCACGTCGATCGCCGGCTCCGCCGGTTCAGCGTGGCCATCTAACCCGAAGACCCCGGCAGCGCCTTCCAGCAACTGCCGCGCCACGTCGTGATCTGGTTCGGGTGCACGTCAAACTGCTGCGCCAACTCGGCCAGCGTCTTCTCGCCCCTCACGGCAGCCAAAGCCACCTTCGCCTTGAAAGCTGGACTGTGGTTCCGGCGTGTTCGCTTCGTCACCTGATCTCCTGTTCGGCAGCCATCCTGGCCGCCATCAGGCAGAAACTCCACTTAACGCACTGTGCAGATTAGCCGAGCCACCTCTGCTGTCGCCGGCGCCGTTGCTGACCTGAGACTGTGCGCGGGTCTTTGTGTCCACCAGCCACACCGACTCATGTGCGATATCCGTCATGACGTCGTTGCTTTTACGGACGTACGCGACGAGGCTGCCGCCTGGACGTATTTGCGCCGTTTCGGCCACGCTCAGACCGAACAGATCCTGCGGCTGAAGCGGCGTCTGCCCCCCCGCCGCCGCCGGTTTGGCGAGGAAGACGATTACGAGCAACGCAGAGAGGATGACTATCGACGATTTGCGGGCCATGGAGACCTCCGTGGATTGGTCGATCCGTAGAAGCATCGATCGCGCGGCTTACATTTTCACCCTGAGCTTAAACGCAAAAAATTGACCGAGGTAATCATAGGTACTCAGCGCGGCATTCGCGCTAAGCGAGATCGCATACGTTGGCGGCGCAGTGTTGAAGACATTGTTGACGATAAGCTGCGCGGTTATGTTTTTAGTGATGTCATATCCCAACGAACCGTTGAAGACGGTGGCAGCCTTCGCGGTGAGAATTTCCTGGGACTTCGCTGGTAGTGTGACGTCGGAAGAGCCGCTACTGAGGTGGCGCGCTTGGAAATACGCGGTGAACGGCCCCCGGACATACCGGGCGGACGCGTTCAGACGCACCTTCGGGTCGCCGATATTGCCGCGCGTCGGCGTTGTCACACCCAGGATCGTAAAGTCGTGGCGGTTGGTGTAGAACCCGTTGAGGTCGAGTGTGAGCGAGCCGTAATCGACACTTGGCGACATGTGCAGCCAACGGACAATCGGTAGGCCGGCGACGCCGAAGGTGTACGTCAGATCGAGTTGCGCGCCGTTAAATCCTTGCGCGCCAGCGTTGACCAGCGGCGTGCGGAAGCCGACGATCTGGCCCCCTTTGTCGCGCTGGAACAAGGTGCAGAAGCTGTTGGGGAAACTCGTCGTATCGTAGCAGGCGTTCATCACCTGGGTCAGCGACAAGCTGGTGATCGGATCCTTCAGCTGGATGTCGATCCAGTCGAGCGCCAAGGTCAGCCCCGGGATAAAGCGCGGGCGCGTGACAAAGCCGGCAGTCCAAGCGTCGGCACGCTCGTTGAACAGGCTCTTGTTACCCCCAGTCGTGCCGAGCACCGAGGCATTCACGACATTCGACTTGAACCCTATGAGGCTGGCACCGAGCGCCTTGAAATCTGCGGCGCAATTCGTCGCCCGCTCGGCCTTGGTGGTGATGAAGTTCGGATCGCACGGGTCCGACGCGAAGGACTGCGTGTTGGTGGTCGGCAAGAATAGCTCACCTATCGAAGGCGCCCGTACCGAGTGCGTGAAGTTACCGCGGAACTCGATGTCCCGGATCGGCGATAGCTTGCCGCCGATGGTGTAGACGTTCGAGACGCCGGCGTAGCTGTTGTCGATGCGCCGGACCGACCCGTCGAGCTCGGCCGAATGGATGAGCTTCCAGCTCATGTCAGGCGACACAAGCGGAATGTTGGCCTCGGCATAAAGCTCCTTCGAGCGATAGCTGCCGGCAACGTTGCTGTTCGCGGCGGCGCGGCCAAGACCCGCAGCGGCAAAGGCATCGACGGTATAGCTGCCCGCTTCTTCGCGATATTCAAAGCCGGCCGCGAGTTGGACCGGGCCGGCCCAGATATCGAACGGCGAACCGTTGGCGTTGAACTGCCAGTCGCGCTGCTTGAGCGTCGAGATGGCGAGGTCCTGAGCCGTGACGAAGTCGCGCGCCGCCTTGCTCGGTGCGCCAGCGCCGAACAGGTTGAGCGGCTGGCAGGCAGTAACCGATGTTGGCTGGCCGCCGCCGGCTGCGGGGACCGGTGGTGGTGTCAGCGTTACCGCGCAGACTATCTTGCCCGTCTTGGGGTCGTTGACGACATTGATCGCGTTGAGAAAATTTTCCTCGTTAATGTCAAAGTACGTTAGGCGGCTTTCCGAATGACCGTAGTTGAACGAAGCGTCCCATTTGATCTTGCGACTGCCGAGGTCGAAGTCACCCTTGAGGCCGGCCACGACCCGGTAGGTCGTTGAATCGTTCGTGGTCCGTTGCGGCGCGACGTCAAGATTGGCGCGCGCGACGTAAAAAGTGCTCGCTCCGGCAGCGTTAAGCACGTCTGCCGCCTGCGGCGACAGGAACGGATTGTCGGTGGTAAACTTGATTGGTGCCGCCCCCTTCTGACCGGCGAAGAAGGTCGATTGATACGACGGCTGCGCGGCACCGAGGATCGCCGTCGACTGAGCGAATTCGGTCTCGAAATAGGCACGGATATGGCCGGTGACATCGTAGTGGCCGATCGATCCGATCAGCAGGCGGTGATTCGGCGCAATGAACTGCGACTGACCGGAAAGATCGTCGCCGTCACCGCCCGAGCCGAACACGAGACCGTTGTTCTGGATGCCGAGATTGACCGCCTTCAGCGTGCCGTCGGGCGCGAAGGCCACGACCTGCCCAGTCGCGTTGTGAATGGCATTAGGATAAGTCGGGCTGCCCGAATTGGCCAAGCCGCTATTGAGCGCAGGGATGCCGCCGGGGAAGATGCTCGGCACAGTGGCATGAGCCACGTAGCAGGCGTTGAAACCCTTTGCAGTACACGCGTCCGACGGCTGGAAGGTTGCGTACGGCAAGAAGTTGGGCCGGTTGAGATAGGTCAGTCCGGTCTGATTCTGGTATTCAACCGTCGTGGTGATATTACCGCGCCCTTCGCCGAAGTTGCCGCCAGCAATACCGCGCAGGACATAGGATTGGCCGTCCCCGTAGCGCGACGTGCCGTATTGTCCTTCGAGTTGGACACCCTGGAATTTATCTTTGAGAATGACGTTGACGGTACCCGCGATCGCGTCGGCGCCGTATATCGGCGCGCCGCCGACCGAAAGGACTTCGATATGGTCAATCAGCCCAACTGGGATGGTGTTCAGGTCGACTTCTTGCCCCGGAGGTGCGCCGCCGAAGGTGCCGCCGACGGTCGGCGCATTGCCGGATACAAACCTGCGACCGTTGACGAGCACCAGCGTTCGCTGCGCACCGAGGTTGTAAAGGTTGACGAACTGCTGGCCGATGTTGGTTGCTGACTGCTGTCCCGTGTTGCTCGATCCGGGGGTGCCGAACGCCGACAATTCGTTGAGTGCGGAGGCCGCGTTCAGGAAGGCGCGATCATCGAGCAGCTGGCCGCTGATGATCTGGGCGGGCTGGAGCGTATCAAAGCCCGCCCGTGGAATACGCGACCCGGTGACGACGATGTCATCGATCGGCGGGATCGCTTCGCTGCTGGCAGCGGCGACTGTTTGTGCGAATGTCGGCGCGCAATCGACTATCGCGCCGAGCGCAACGCCCAAACCCACCGATGCAAAAAGCTGTGAACGCAAAACCGATCGAGCCATCGTCGTCCCCTCCGTAAACTAATCCGTTCCGGACAGTTCCGGACGGCCCGCTCTTCCAAGGGCAGATGCCCGCCGTTGGCGCTGCACATTATGATCGGCCGCACGGCGCGTCGCCTTGCGTCGATTGCTTGCGCTACCGGTTGCTCCGCTAGCCCGCCCGACCCTCGGCGAACACCACTTCTGAAAGGTTATGGGTGGAAAACTATTTATCCTACCCCCACGTTTGGGGGGATTTGCCGTGGCCTAGTCGAGGTAGGCGAGGGTGTGACCACGCGTCACGGCATGGGCGCGACTCGTCGCGTTGAGCTTCAGGAACAGGCTCGTGATATATTCCTTGACGGTATCGACCGACAGGTCGAGCATCTCGGCGATCTGTCGATTGCCAAGGCCGCGCGCGATCCATTCGAGGCATTCGCCTTCACGGCGCGACAGCAACCGGTCGCGCGGTTCGGGCAGGGTCGGTTCGATTCGCGCGTGGAGGCGGTGCCCGATCAGGAACAGGGTCTGCATCGCCCGATCGAGGTCGGCAGGCGCATGCCCGACCGAACTAAAGAAATTGATTGAAGCACACCGACCTTGCGGCATGCGGATCCGAAACGCGAGCCCAGTTCGCATCCCCTGCGCCAGAAGCCAGCGCAGCATCGACGTATCGCTTGCCGACAGGCGGCGGTTGGGAGACAGCGACAGTCGTGACCCGTAGTTTTCCCACACGACCGGCGTGTTCTTAACAACGATCTCGCCGCGTGCCACCATGCGGCGGACTGGATCCTGGTTCAGACGGTGGAGATATTCGGCGCGATAGGCTTCGGTCAGGCCGGTCCCGGTGACCAGCCACGGCGGATCGATCACGCCGTCGGGGACATCGACCGCGTATATACATTTGTCGAAGCCGAGCGCGCTTGCTCCGGAAAGCAGATCGGCGGCGTTGCCGGGCAAGACCCCGATCATCGCTGACCAAATCCCGAAGACCTGTATTTTTGAAGCCGTACCGATATGACCGTCGCCGCGCGCATGAACCTTCCCCCGCGGACTAAAGCGGGGCAGGACTGTCAAAAATATGCAACAAATAAATTCTCGCGGCCTCAGGAAAGCTGGCCGTGTGGCAAATTCGCCACGTATCGTGTCGAGCTCGAACGGCTGCTGCGCAACAAGAAAAGCTTGGGAATCGCGAAATGCGAAAGGCTCGCCTGCATCCAAAGCGCTTGCAGCGACCCGATTTCGCGGTCAGTCTTGGCACTTAGCTATGTTACCATTCCGGTCGCTGGGGGAAGCGTGAAAAAGCACCTGCTGAAATCAACGGCTCTGCTCGTCGCATCGATGAATCCTTGGATCGCCGTCCGAGCGGGCGACGTGCCCTTGCTGCTTCAGCATCCCAGCCTCTCAGCCGACCGGATCGCCTTTGACTACGCCGGCGAAATCTGGACCGTGGCACGGTCGGGCGGCACCGCGATTCGTCTCGTCACCGGTCAGGGCAGCTTGTCGCGTCCGATCTTGTCGCCGGACGGCCGGCAAATCGCCTTTACCGGCAATTACGACGGCAACACCGATGTCTATGTCGTCGACATCACTGGCGGGCAGCCGCGTCGGCTGACGTGGCATCCTGGACCCGATATCGCGGTGGGCTGGACCCCCGACGGCAAGTCGGTGCTTTTCAATAGCCCGCGCGACGTACCGCGCGACCTCAACATGCTCTATACCGTGTCGGCCTTGGGCGGCGTCCCGCACGTGTTGCCGTTGCCCTCGGGAGAAGCGGCAAGCTATTCGCCGGACGGCCAGCGACTTGCCTATGTGCCGCATACGCAATGGCAGCCGGCTTGGAAGAACTATCGCGGCGGCCAGACGACGCCGATCTGGCTCGCCGATCTAGCCACGTCACACGTGACGCCGATCCCCCGCGCAGGCAACAGCAACGACAAGCAGCCGATGTGGGTCGGGAACAAGGTCTACTTCCTGTCCGACCGCGACGGACCAGTCACACTCTATGGCTATGAAGTCGCCAGCGGCGCGGTTTCGCGCAAAATCGACAACAGTGCCGGTTATGACATGGCATCGGCATCTGCCGGGCCAGGCGGCATCGTTATCGATGGTTTCGGCAAGCTCGAACTTTACGAATTCGAGACCGGCAAGCTGTCAGTGGTAAAGATCATTGTGGCGGGCGATTTCGCGGCGTTGCGACCGCATTTTGTCGATGTAAAGCCAGCGATGATCGTGACGGCGCGGCTGACGAACTCCGGTAAGCGCGTCGTCCTCGAAGCCCGGGGCGAAGTCTTATCGGCCCCGGTCGACAAGGGCGATATACGCAATCTCACGCAATCGCCGGGTGTCGCCGACCGGTGGCCCGAGCCATCGCCCGACGGCCGCTCGGTGGCCTATTTCTCCGACGAATCGGGTAATTATGCGCTGCACATCCGCCCGGCCGATGGCTTAGGCACGGTCCGCAAGATTCCATTGGGCGATCCGCCGTCGTTCTTCTACGATCCGCGCTGGTCACCCGACAGCAAGAATATCCTGTTCAGCGACAAGCGACTCAATCTGTGGCTGGTCGATCTCGCCACGGGTCGGCCGATCAAGATCGATAGCGATCGGTACGATTCACCGGCGCATGTCTTCAGCCCGGCATGGTCGGCCGACAGTCGATGGATCACCTATACCAAGCAGTTGCCGAACCACCTTCACGCGGCCTTCGTCTACAATATCGAGACTGGCAAGGCGGCGCAGATCACCGACGGTCTCAGCGATGTTTCCTCGCCGCGCTTCGACCGCAGCGGCAAATACCTCTACTTCGCCGCATCGACGAGCATCGGTCGCGGTGCTGGCTGGCTGGACATGTCGAGCCTTGGACGTGCCATCGACGGTGCCGCCTATGTGATGGTTCTGGCCAAGGACACACCGTCGCCGATCGCGCCGCAGAGCGACGAAGAAAGCGCGTCGAAGGAGCCAAAACCCGGCCCTGTTGCTGCCCCGAAAACGCCGGTCGACAAACCGGCCGAAGCAGCCGTGACGGGTAAAATATTGAAAGGCGAGAAGCTCACCACACCACCGTCGCTCGTTCGGATCGACTTCGACCAGATCGATCAGCGCATTCTCGCGCTGCCAATTCCCCGTGCCAATATCGTAGGCCTCGAGGCCGGTCGCGAGGGTGTCGTCTACACACTGACCGCGCCGAACGTCGCCACCGATCTCGACATGCTCGAACAGGAGCATGGTGCCCCGCTGACGCTGTTCCGGTTCGATCTCGAGACTCGGGAAAACAAAAAGCTGGCTGACAAGGTCAAACCAGGGTCCTTCGCGCTGTCGGCCGACGGTTCGAAGATGCTGCTGTTGCAGGGCGAGAAGATGATCGTCGCCGATCCCGCTAAGCCGGTCGAGGAGGGCAAGGGCGTCGTGGCGCTCGACGCGATGCAGATCTGGGTCGATCCCAAGGCCGAATGGCAGCAGATTTATGCCGAGGCGTGGCGCATCGAGCGTGATTTTCTCTATGATCCCAAGATTCATGGTCTCGACATTCCGCAGGCCGAGAAGCTTTATGCCCGCTATCTTCCCGGCATTGCAGCGCGTCAGGATCTGACCACGCTGCTGGAGGAAATGACCGGCCATATCCAGGTCGGCCACACCTTTATAAACGGCGGCGACAGGCCTGAACAAAAGGACGCGAAGATCGGGCTGCTCGGTGCCGACTACACGGTGGTCGACGGGCAGTGGCGCATTGCCAAAATCCTGCGCGGCGAGAACTGGAACCCGAAACTGGTTGCACCGCTCAGCCAGCCCGGTGTCAATATCCGGGAGGGTGAGTTTCTGCTTGCCGTGAATGGACAGCCGGTCGCGGGCGACCAGCCACTCTACCGCGCATTTCCGGGCACGGCAGGCAAACAGACGCTCCTGACCGTCGGACCGAATGCGAACGGTGCCGGCTCGCGCACGGTGATTGTGGTTCCGATCGCGAGCGAGACCCAACTCCGGCTCCGCAGCTGGATGGAGGCCAATCGGCGCAAAGTCGATGCATTGTCGGACGGTCGGCTTGCCTATGTCTATCTCCCCGACACGGCGGCGGGAGGGTTCGCCAACTTTAATCGCTATTATTACTCGCAGGTCGGGAAGCAGGGCGCGGTGCTCGACGAACGCTTCAATCATGGCGGCGACATCGCCGACTACATCATCGATGAAATGAAGCGGACACCCCAGATGGTCAACGAGACCCGCGAGGGCGAACCAACTCTTGAACCGGCATCGGCGATCTTCGGGCCCAAGGTAATGATCATTAACGAAATGTCCGGGTCGGGCGGGGATGCGTTACCGTGGATGTTCCAGAAGAACAATATCGGTCCGCTGGTTGGGCATCGCACCTGGGGCGGCCTCATCGGGATCGGCGGCTATCCGGAGCTGATCGACGGCGGCAGTATCACCGCGCCGCGTTGGGCGATCCATGGAACAAAGGGCCAATGGGAGGTCGAAAATATCGGCATCGCGCCGGACGTTCGGGTCGAACAAGATCCCGAATTGATCCGGCAGGGCCATGATCCGCAACTCGAGACTGCGGTACGCGTCGCGCTCGACCTGCTCGCAAAAAATCCGCCGCAGAAATTCGTGGTGCCGGCCGCGCCCGACAAGCATTCGGTTCTGCCGAAGGACTAGCGGCCGCCCCAACGGCTGCTGTCTTCATGATTAGCATCGCTCGCGAGCAGCGCCAGATCTTGCGGCAATTGCCGAAGCCGCCGCCAAAGGGTGCTGTCAGTCGGCACT
>JAYTHJ010000343.1:0-8468 GCA_043732725.1 Sphingomonadaceae bacterium
GGCCACGATCCGATGTCCCAGGACCGCCTGATGATGGAGTCCCAGACTTCGGGTGTCCGTCCGGCACGTGAAGGCCGCTAGTCATGTTGCAGCCCAAGAAAACCAAGTTCCGCAAGCAGTTCAAGGGTCGTATCCACGGCGATGCCAAGGGTGGAACGGCGCTCAACTTCGGTGCGTTCGGCCTGAAAGCGATGGAGCCCGATCGGCTCACCGCGCGTCAGATCGAGAGCGCTCGCCGCGCGATCAGCCGTCACATTAAGCGTGCCGGGCGGTTGTGGATCCGTATCTTTCCCGACGTGCCGGTAACGTCGAAGCCTGCCGAAGTCCGGATGGGTAAGGGCAAGGGTGCGCCGGAGTTCTGGGCGGCGCGGGTCAAGCCGGGGCGGATATTGTTCGAGCTCGACGGCGTGCCGCACGATGTCGCCAGGGGCGCGTTCGAGCGGGCAGCCGCCAAGTTGCCGATCAAGGTCAAGGTCGTCGTCCGCTTGGGCGAACCGACCGGCGAAGCAGCGAAGTGAGCGCGATGAAGACCAGTGACCTGATGGTGCAGTCGGACGACCAGATCGCGACCGCGCTCGGCGAAATGAAGCGCGAGCAGTTCAACCTCCGCTTCCAGGCCGCGACCGGTCAGCTCGAGAAGCCGAGCCGGGTGCGAGAAGTGCGGCGCTCGATTGCCAAGATCAAGACGCTGCAGGGGCAGCGCGCGGCTGTCGTAGCCGCCAAGGGAGCGAATTGATGCCGAAGCGTATCCTGCAGGGCACCGTCGTGTCCGACAAGGGCGACAAGACCGTCGTGGTGCTGATCGAGCGTAAGATCACGCATCCGGTATATGGTAAGATCATGCGCCGCTCGAAGAAGTATCACGCGCACGACGAAGCCAACGCGATCAAGGCCGGTGACGAGGTGCGCATCGAGGAGTGCGCGCCGCTGTCGAAGCTGAAGACGTGGAAAGTCCTCGAGAAGGTCGGCTGATGTCGATTTTCGCAACTAACAAGAAGGGATCGCGCAAATGATCCAGATGCAGACGAACCTCGAGGTCGCCGATAATTCGGGGGCGAAGCGGGTGATGTGCATCAAGGTGCTCGGTGGCTCGAAGCGCAAGTTCGCGGGCGTCGGGGATACCATCGTTGTGTCGATCAAGGAGGCCGCGCCGAAGGGCAAGGTCAAGAAGGGTGACGTTCACCGCGCCGTCGTCGTGCGCACCGCGAAGGACATTCGCCGCGCTGATGGGTCGGTGATCCGCTTCGACGGCAACGCCGCGGTGTTGATCAACAAGAACGCCGAGCCGATCGGCACGCGTATCTTCGGGCCGGTCGTGCGTGAGCTGCGCGCCAGCGGTCATATGAAGATCATCAGTCTTGCGCCGGAGGTGCTGTAATGTCGGCGGCGAAGATTAAGAAGGGCGACAAGGTCGTCGTTCTGTCGGGCAAGGACAAGGGTAAGCACGGCGAGGTCACCAAGGCGATGCCGAAGGAGGGCAAGGTCGTGGTCGGCGGCATCAACATGATGACGCGTCACAAAAAGGCCAGCCAGGCAAACCCGCAGGGTGGGCTTGAACGCATCGAGGCCCCGATGTTCGTCTCGAAGGTGGCGATCGAGGACCCCAAGACCGGCAAGCCCACGCGCGTCGGCTTCAAGATAATGGAAGATGGCCGCAAGGTGCGTATCGCCAAGCGGTCGGGAGAGATGATCGATGGTTGATCAGGCAAATCTGGCGCGGATGCAACGGCTGTACGTGGACACCATCCGCGCCCAGATGACCGAGCAGTTCGGCTATAAGAACGTTATGCAGGTGCCGCGCCTGGGCAAGATCGTCATCAACATGGGGGTCGGCGAGGCGACGCAGGACAAGAAGCTGGTCGATCAGGCGGCCGCCGAGATGGCGTTGATCGCTGGGCAGAAGCCGGTGATCAACAAAGCGAAGAAGTCTGTCGCGGTGTTTAAGCTGCGCGAGGGCATGCCGATCGGCTGCAAGGTTACGTTGCGCCGGACCCGCATGTATGAGTTCCTCGACCGGCTGGTTACCATCGCCCTGCCGCGTGTCCGCGACTTCCGCGGTTTGAACCCGAAGTCGTTCGACGGCCGTGGCAACTATGCGATGGGCCTGAAGGAACAGCTGGTTTTCCCCGAGATCAACTATGACCGCATCGGCAAGGTGCGCGGCATGGACGTGATCATCACCACGACCGCCAACACCGACGACGAGGCGCGTGCCTTGCTGCTGGCGTTCGGCATGCCGTTTATCGGCCTGGTCGGCGAGCAGAAGAAGGCGGCCTGAGCGATGGCGAAGAAGAGTTCGGTCAACAAGAACGAGCACCGCAAGGCGCTGGTCAAGAAATATGCGCCGAAGTTCGCGGCGCTGAAGGCAATTGCGCTCGACGAGAGCAAGGACGACGGCGAGAGGCTGATGGCACGGCTGAAGATGTCCGAGCTGCCGCGCAACGCGACACCCGGCCGGGTCCGCAATCGCTGCGCGCTGACCGGGCGCAGCCGGTCGGTGTACAGCAAGTTCAAACTGTCGCGGATCATGATCCGGGAACTGGGCAACAAGGGCCTGATCCCCGGCCTGACCAAGTCGAGCTGGTAACGCTATGTCGATGACCGATCCGCTGGGCGACATGCTCACCCGCATCCGCAACGGCCAGCAGGCGCGCAAGGACAGTGTACTGACGCCGGCGTCGAAGTTGCGCGCGCGCGTGCTCGATGTTTTAAAGCGCGAAGGCTACATCCGCGGCTACAGCGATGCCGACAGCACGACGGCGCAGGCGAGCCTGCGCATCGACCTTAAGTATTTTGAGGGGCAGCCGGCGATCCAGCACGTCGCGCGCGTGTCGAAGCCTGGTCGCCGGGTTTATTCGGGTGCGCAGGAACTGCCGCGGGTCCGTAACGGCCTCGGCATTGTCATCGTCTCGACGCCCAAGGGGGTTCTGTCCGACGCCGAGGCGCGTGACCAGAACGTCGGCGGCGAAGTCCTTTGTCAGGTGTTTTAAGATGTCGCGTATCGGGAAGAAGGCAGTGGTGATCCCGGCGGGCGTCACCGCGGCGATCGACGGCAGCCAACTCAGCGTCAAGGGTCCCAAGGGCGCGATGATGATGCCGCTGGTCGACGATATCGCCTATGCGATCGAGGGCGGCGAGATCAGCGTCAAGCCGGCTAACGAGACCAAACGTGCGCGCGCCTATTGGGGGTTGCAGCGGACGTTGGTGTCGAACCTCGTCACCGGCGTGTCGACGGGCTTCACCAAGGTGCTCGAGATCACCGGCGTCGGCTACCGCGCCAGCGTCCAGGGTGCCAACCTGAAGCTGCAGCTTGGCTACAGCCACGACGTCGATTATCCGATCCCGGCTGGCATCGCGATCAAGACGCCCGACCAGACGACGGTTGAGATCAGTGGTGCCGACCGCCAACAGGTCGGGCAGGTCGCCGCCGAGATCCGGCGTTGGCGCAAGCCCGAGCCTTACAAGGGCAAGGGCATCAAATATCGCGGCGAGAAAATCTTCCGCAAGGAAGGGAAGAAGAAGTAATGAGCAAGGAACTCTCGCTTTTCGAGCAGCGGCGTCGTCGCGTTCGCAGCGCGCTGCGCGCCAAGTCGGGCGGCCGCCCGCGGTTGTCGATCCACCGCTCGTCGCAGCACATTTATGCGCAGATCATCGACGACGCGCAGGGCATCACCGTCGCCGCCGCCTCGTCGCTCGAGAAGGTTGTTCGCGACACGTCTGGTGCAACCAAGAGCGCGGCGACGGATGTCGGCAAGCGTTTGGCCGAACGCAGCAAGGCTGCCGGCGTGACGACGGTCGTGTTCGACCGCGGCGGCTTCCTGTTCCACGGCCGCGTCAAGGCGCTGGCCGATGGTGCCCGCGACGGCGGATTGGAGTTTTAAGATGGCACAGGAACCACGTAGCGGCGGTCCCGGCGGCGGCAACCGCAGCGGCCCTGGTGGCAATCGCGGCGGCCCGGGCGGCAACCGCGGTGGTGACCGTGACCGCAACAATCGTGGCGGGCGCGGCGGGCCGCAGGGCGGCGACGGCGGCGAGGAGTTTGTCGAGAAACTAGTCCACATCAACCGCGTCTCGAAGACGGTGAAGGGAGGGAAGCGCTTCGGCTTTGCAGCACTCGTCGTCGTCGGCGATGGCAAGGGCCGCGTCGGCTTCGGCCACGGCAAGGCGCGTGAAGTCCCCGAGGCGATCCAGAAGGCAACCGCGGCTGCCAAGAAGGCGATGATCCGCGTGCCGCTTCGCGACGGCCGCACGCTACATCACGACGGTTACGGCCACTTCGGCGCGGGCAAGGTCTACGTTCGCTCGGCGGCGCAGGGGACCGGTATTATCGCCGGCGGGCCGATGCGTGCCGTGTTCGAGGCGCTGGGCGTCGCCGACGTGGTCACCAAGTCGGTCGGCACCAGCAACCCGTATAACATGATCCGCGCGACGTTTGCCTCGCTCAGCGAGCAGTCGTCACCGAAGTCGGTGGCGCAGCGGCGCGGCAAAAAGATCGCTGACCTGATGGCACAACGCGGCGATACCTCGGCGCGGACCGCTGCGGTCGAAGCCGAAGCGGTTGCTTGAGGAAGATACGATGACCGTCAAAGTCACCCAGATCGGCTCGCCGATCCGCCGGACCGCCGATCAGCGCGCGACGCTGGTTGGGCTCGGCCTGAACAAGATGCACAAGACGCGCGAGCTCGAGGACACGCCTTCGGTGCGCGGCATGATCGCGAAGGTCGCGCATCTGGTACGTGTCGAGGGCGAGTAGTCTAAGTTTCGGGCCGCTGTACGGAGCGGTTCCCATTAACCCTGCGCGACTAAAGCGAAAGCGAGTGCATCATGAAACTGAACGATCTCCACGATAATCCTGGCGCGCGGAAGTCGCGTGTTCGTGTCGGCCGTGGTATTGGCTCGGGCGTGGGCAAGACCGCGGGGCGCGGCCAGAAGGGCCAGAAGTCACGCTCGGGCGTTGCGATCAGGGGCTTCGAGGGCGGCCAGATGCCGCTACACATGCGGATACCGAAGCGCGGCTTCAACAATCCGTTCCGCAAAGATTATGCCGAGGTCAACCTTGTGACGCTGCAGCGCGCCGTCGACGACGGCAAGATCGCCGCCGGTGCGGTGCTCGACGGCGCAGCGCTCGTCGAGGCGGGCGTCATCAGCCATGCTCGCGATGGTATTCGGTTGCTCGCCAAGGGCACTCTCAACGTCGCGCTGACGCTGAAGGTCGCCGGGGCGAGTAAGGCGGCGATCGAGGCGTTCGCGGCTTCGGGCGGCACGCTCGAACTGCCCAAGGCCAAGCCCGAGCCGCTGACACGCGAGCAGCACACCGCTCGCCGGGCGGCGGCGCGCGAGGCGAAGGCGAGTGCGATCAAGTCGGCGGCTGCCACGGCTAGCTGATTCTTGCTGCGCCACGCCGGCTGGTTCCTTTTCCGGGCAGTTAAGCTGCTCACGAACATGGGTCCGGGTGGTACTGGAGCGGCCGGCGGTGTTAGCAGGGATGGCGGTGGGGCAGCGAACCGCTTATTTAGGCGCGTAAGCCGTCGTCGCGCGGCGTTTCGGGTGGGATACAGATGGCGTCTTCAGCGCAGACACAGCTTGCGGCGAACCTTAGCCTCGCCAATTTTGGCAAGGCGACCGAACTTAAGAAGCGGCTGTGGTTCACGCTCGGCGCGCTGATCGTTTTCCGGCTGGTGTCGTTCGTGCCGTTGCCAGGAATCGATCCCCAGGCGCTGAGCGCGTTGTTCGCGCGCACGCAGGGTGGCGTCCTTGATTTCTTCAATATGTTCTCGGGCGGCGCGCTGCAGCGCATGTCGCTGATCGCGCTTGGCGTGACGCCATACATCACCGCCTCGATCATCGTTCAGCTGATGACCAGCCTCGTGCCGTCGCTGGTGTCTCTCAAGAAGGAAGGCGAGTCGGGACGCAAGAAGCTCAACCAATACACCCGTTACGGCACTGTGTTCCTAACCATCGTCCAAGGCTACGGGATCGCGGTCGGGCTCGAAAGCTGGGGCGCGGGACAGGGTGCCGGCGCAGTGATCAGCCCGGGCGTGTTCTTCGAGGTGACGACCGTCATTACGCTAGTCGGTGGCACGATGTTCCTGATGTGGCTCGGCGAGCAGATCACCAGTCGCGGCATCGGTAACGGTATCTCGCTGATCATCATGGCGGGCATCGTCGCGCATATGCCGACTGCGATCGGCCAGTTGTTCGAGCAGAGCCGCACCGGCGCGCTGTCGGTCGGCTTCCTTCTGCTGGTCACGGTGATCGCGCTTGCCACGATCGCCTTCATTTGCCTGATGGAGCGGGCGCAGCGTAAGGTGCTGATCCAATACCCGAAACGCCAGGTCGGATCGCGGCAGTTCCAGGGCGACAGCTCGTTCCTGCCGCTCAAGATCAACACCAGCGGGGTCATCCCGCCGATCTTCGCGTCATCGCTGCTGCTGATGCCGCTGACCGTGGCGCAGTTCGCGGCGAAGGGGGGCAACGGTCCCGACTGGCTGCTGACCGTGACGACCGCGCTCCAGCACGGCGCGCCGCTGTACATGCTGCTTTATGCGGCGGGCATCATCTTTTTCAGCTTCTTCTACACCGCGGTTGTGTTCAACCCCGAGGAGACCGCCGACAATCTGAAGAAGTACGGCGGCTTCGTGCCGGGCATTCGGCCCGGCGTACGGACGGCCGAGTATCTCGATTACGTGCTCACCCGAATCACCGTCATCGGCGCGGCGTACCTGACGCTAATCTGCCTGTTGCCCGAGTTTCTGATCTCGAAGATGTCGATTCCCTTCTATTTCGGTGGTACCAGTCTACTGATCGTGGTCAATGTCACGATGGACACGGTGGCGCAGATCCAGAGCCACTTGCTCGCACACCAGTATGAAGGGCTCATCAAGAAGTCCAAGCTCAGGGGAAATCGCCGTTGATCGTTGAGACGCCGCGGGCCGTTGCCCGGTGAACATCATCCTGCTCGGCCCGCCGGGGGCCGGTAAGGGCACGCAGGCCAGCCGGCTCGAACGCGAACGCGGCATGGTCCAGTTGTCGACCGGCGACATGCTGCGCGCCGCAGTCGCTGCCGGGACGCCGGTCGGTCTGCAAGCCAAGGCAGTGATGGCGGCGGGCGAGCTGGTCTCGGACGAGATCGTAAGCCGGATCCTGTCGGGCCGACTCGACGCCGACGATGCCCGCGCCGGGTTCATCCTCGACGGCTATCCGCGTACGCAGGCGCAGGCCGAGACGCTCGACCCGCTTCTCGCTGCCAAGGGATTGCAGCTCCACCACGTCATCGAACTCGAGGTCGACGAGGACGCGCTGGTTGAGCGCATCACCGGGCGCTTCACCTGCGCAAACTGTGGCGAGGGTTACCACGACATCTATAAGCTGCCCAAGGTTGCCGGCACGTGCGACGTCTGCGGCCATCACGACTTCAAGCGCCGCCCCGACGATAACGCCGCGACGGTACGGACTCGTATGGCCGAATACCGCGCCAAGACCGCACCGATCCTGCCTTACTATGAGGCTCGCGGCATGGTCAGCCGGGTCGATGGTATGGGCAACATGGATGCGGTGCACGCCGCGATCGATGCGGTGCTGACAGGCTGAGCTTGTGATGACGGCGTCGGTACGCTGCTTCTGTTGCTGATGAGCGAGCAAAGCCGCGAACGAACGGCTGCCGATCAAGCGAACAACCCGCCAACACCGGTCAGGCAACGGCTCCTCAGGGCGATCGCCGCGCGACATGGCCGATCCCGATCCCGATCCCGAACGTGAGTTGATTGGCGACGGGCGCGCTCTCCCTCCGAAAGCAAGGCCGAGCATGTTGGAAATGCTCGCGGCGCTGGAGAAATCCCGGGCGCTCGTGTTGCAAGGCCCTTTCGACGCGGCGCTAATTCGCCCAGACGGTCGTCCAGGGCCGTGCGAACCATGACCTTGTATCTACTTGATACCGACTCCGTTGTTTTTACGTTGCAAGGCAGTTCAAACATCCACGCACCTCCAAAATCATCGCGAACGTCGATGTCTTGCTTGCACGCTTCGTTGCCACGATTGCCGTATTCGCCGACGGTCAAGCTGCGACGGAGAGGTATGGCAAGATGGTCGAAGGGAAGGGTTTCAGCTGCTGTCACGCCTTGGACCGCATGATCGCGGCGCACGCCATCAACCTCGACGCGACGCTCGTCACCAATAACAGCGCCGACTTCGCCGAGATTGATGGCTTGCGCCTCGAAAACTGGGTGGCGTAGCCCGAGTCTTTGCTTGACAAGCGCGCGTGTGCTGCGTAGCTACCCGGCTTCCGCTAATGGAAAATTGATCGGGCGCTGGTTTCAGCTGCCCGGTCCGTCGCTTTGAGATGGGTCGCGCGCCCTCGCGCCCCGTGGAGCAGGAGAAATATCTGTGGCACGTATCGCGGGCGTCAACATCCCGACCAACAAGCGCGTCGAGATTGCGCTCACCTATATCCACGGCATCGGCCGGACCAA
>JAYTHJ010000344.1:0-8437 GCA_043732725.1 Sphingomonadaceae bacterium
TTGGCGCTCGCCGGGGCGATGTCGCTGACCGCGCTGTTCGTCGTCGCGGCGCTGCTCGGCGTCGGCCGGGCGTTTTCCGGGCCATCATTGTCGGCGCTCGCGCCTAATCTCGTGCCGCGCGAAGTCCTGCCGTCGGCGATCGCGCTGAGCTCGATCAGCTGGCAGGCCGGCGCTTTCATCGGGCCGCCTCTCGGGGCCTATCTCTACGCCCTACATCCGGCTGCAATCTATCTGACCGCGGCGACGCTGTTCGCCGTGGCAACGTTGGCGCTGCTGGCCATTCCTCCGGTGCCGCTGCCGCCGCGCTCGGAATTGTCGCCGTGGCGCAGCGTCGTCGAGGGGCTCGGCTATGTCCGGCGTAACCGCATCGTGCTCGGTGCGATCAGCCTCGATCTGTTCGCGGTGCTGCTCGGCGGCGCGACCGCGATGCTGCCGATCTACGCGCGCGACATCCTCCACGTCGGCGTCGAGGGCTTGGGTCCCTTGCGCGCCGCGCCCGCGATCGGCGCAGCGGCAACCGCGCTGGCGTTGGCGTGGAAGCCGCTGCAGCACCGCGTCGGCATCCGCATGTTTGCCTGCGTCGCGCTGTTCGGCTTCGCCACCGTGGTGTTCGGCACCTCGACCAGCTTGGTACTGTCGCTCGCCGCACTCGTCGTTATCGGCGCGGCCGATATGGTCAGCGTCTATGTCCGCAACGCGTTGATCCAGCTGCACACCCCCGACGCGATGCGCGGGCGGGTCTCGGCGGTGTCGCAGGTGTTCATCTCGGCGTCGAACGAACTCGGCGAGTTCGAGAGCGGCCTGACCGCGGCGTGGTTCGGCCCCGTAGAAGCGGTGGTGCTCGGCGGCATCGGCGCGATCGTCGTCACCGGACTGTGGATGTGGGGCTTTCCCGAACTGCGCCGCGCCGATCGCTTCGTCGCGCCCGAAACCGCCTGACGCGCGGCGCGGCCTGCGCTACAGCGGCTTACTAACGCCTAAGGACTCGCCGATGAAAGCCAACTCGATTCTCGCCACCATCGGCCAGACGCCGCATATCCGCATGACGCGGCTATTCCCCAATCACGAAGTCTGGATCAAGTCGGAGCGGTCGAACCCCGGCGGCTCGATCAAGGATCGCATCGCGCTCGCGATGATCGAGGCGGCCGAGGCCTCAGGCCAGCTCCAGCCCGGCGGCACTATCGTCGAGCCGACCAGCGGCAACACCGGCATCGGGCTGGCGATGGTCGCCGCGGTCAAGGGCTACAAGTTAGTCCTCGTCATGCCCGAATCGATGTCGCTCGAACGCCGCCGCCTGATGCTCGCCTACGGAGCCAGTTTCGACTTGACGCCGCGCGAGAAGGGCATGAAGGGCGCGATCGAGCGCGCCACCGAAGTGGTCGCGGCGACGCCCGGCGCGTGGATGCCCGGCCAGTTCGAGAACCCGGCGAACATCGACGTACATATCCACACTACCGCGCGCGAAATCCTCGAAGACTTCGACGACCTGCCGATCGACGCGCTGATCACCGGCGTCGGCACCGGCGGGCATATCACCGGCGTCGCCGAAGCGCTGAAGCCGATCTGGCCAAAGATGAAGGTGTATGCGGTCGAGCCCACGGCCTCGCCGGTGATTTCGGGCGGCCAGCCCGGGCCACATGCGATCCAGGGCATCGGCGCGGGCTTCATCCCGGCGAATCTGCACACGCAGTTGCTCGACGGCGTTATCCAGGTCGCTGCCGACAACGCCAAGGTATGGGCACTGCGCGCCGCGCAGGAGGAGGGCATGCTGGTCGGCATTTCGAGCGGCGCGACGCTAGCGGCGATCGCGAAGAAGCTGCCCGAGCTGCCGCAGAACGCCCGCGTCCTCGGCTTCAATTACGACACCGGCGAGCGTTATCTGTCGGTCCCGGACTTTTTGCCGACCGAGTAGGGCAATGCTGCGTAGCAACTGTCAGGGACTGGATCATGGATAGCGCCGAATTCGATGGCTTTGCCGACGAATACTATACGCAGCATAGCGCCAATATCAGCATCACCGGAGAAAATCCGGAGTACTTTGCCGAATATAAGATCGCGGTTTTGCGCGAGCTGATCAATCGGAGGCACGCCCGTGCCGATCGTATCCTCGACTTCGGTGCGGGAATCGGCGCTTCGGTGGCGTTCTTCCGCAAGTATTTCCCCGCCAGCGAACTAACCTGTGCCGATGCCTCGGCCCGCAGCATGGCGCTCAGCCGCTCGCGTTTTCCGGGGGCCGAGACCTATCTGGCGATCGACGGCAACGCGGTACCTTCGGCAACCGCGGCGTTCGACATCGCCTTTTCGGCCTGCGTCTTCCACCACATCGATCATGCCGAGCATGGCCGCTGGCTGCGCGAGCTGCACCGCACCGTCGCCCCCGGCGGCAGCCTCGCGATCTTCGAGCACAACCCGTACAACCCGCTGACCGTGCGCGCGGTCAACACCTGTCCGTTCGATATCAACGCGCGCCTGATCCGCGCCACCAGGCTACGCGCCGCGGCGGCGGCGGCAGGCTGGCGCGACGTCGAGATCCGCTATCACCTATTCTTCCCGCGCGCGCTTGCCGCGCTCCGTCCGGTCGAACCGGCGCTGGCATGGCTGCCGCTGGGCGGACAATATTCGCTGCTGGCGCGGCGCTGATCCCTGCTAGCGCGGCGGATGAGCCGCTTGTGGGACCAGGGTCACTTCGACAATCTCGGGCGGCACGCCGAAGCGGATCGGGATAGCGGTAGTGCCGAGTCCCGACGACACGATCATCCGGCGACCGCCTTCGACGAACAGCCCGCGGCGGTAATGGTCGCCGTGGACCGAGCGGATCGCCGCCGCGCCGAACAGCGGCAGCAGGATCTGACCGCCGTGGGTATGCCCGGCGAGCGATAGCGTCACCCACGGCGGCACCGGCGTCCATGCGTCGGGATTGTGCATCAGCAGCAGCACCGGCTTGCCCGGCGGGATGTCGGCCAGCGCGGCCTTGACCCGCGACCAGCCGGTGCTGAAATCGTCGAGCCCGGCAACAACCAGTGGCCCGGCGTCGGCCCAGCGGTTGACGAGGTAGGTCAGCCCGTAACGTGGCACGACGACCTGCATCCAGAACGGATCATCGTGGTTGCCGCGCACGACGAATACACCGAGGCGCGGATGCAGCGCCGCAAACGGCCGGATGCCGACGTCGAGATTGTCATAGCCGGGCAGCGAATCGATCTTGCCGCCGACATAGTCGCCGGTTAGCACGACCATATCGGGATGCAGCGCCGCGACCTGCGCGACGATCGCTTCGAGCCTCGCCACCGGCATATCGGGCTTGCTGAGATGAGTGTCGGTGAGCTGGACAATGCGGATCGGTGGCTGGCTCGCGGGCCAGCCAGCGACCGCGATGCTGTAGCGCACGACGACAGGCTTTGTCGTGGCATTGCGGTAGCCGAGCGCGGCGAGGATGGCGGCGCCGGCGAGCAGGATGACGATCGCAAGCGCCAGCCGGGTGATGAAGCGTCGCAGCGGCCCGATCCTTGGTTGCTTTCCGCGCCGTCTTGCCATTGCGGAAGGGGGTGGGGTGAGGGGCTTGCTCTATTACTTACTTCGGCTTCGGGCCGGTAACAAGAAAGCCCCTCTCCCCGGTCCTCACCTGTGAGGACGGGAGAGGGTGCCGAAGGAAGGAAGGGAGAAGGAGGCTGGAAAGCGTTAAGCCGCCGCCTTCAGCTTCGCTCGCCCATAGAATGTCTCGCCCGCCGCCGCCATGTCACGGAGCAGCTGCGGCGCGGCGAAGCGCTCGCCGTGGCGCTGCGTCAGGCCGTCGAGCACCGCGACGACATTCGCCAGCCCGAGCGTGTCCATGTGGCTGAACGGCCCGCCGGTGAACGGCGCGAAGCCCCAGCCGAAGATCGCCCCGAGGTCTCCGTCCTCGGGGGTTTCGACCACCCCTTCCGCAAAGCAGCGCGCGCACTCGACCATCTGGCGATAGAGCAGCCGCTCGCGGACCGCCTCGGGGGTCGGCTCGTCATGCTGGTTCGGCTCGGCGACCGTCGCCGACAGCTCGGGCCAAAGGTACTTGCGGCCACCGTCCTCGGGATAGACGTAGAAACCCTTGCCGCCCTTGCGCCCGATGCGGCCAAGCTCGTTCATCTTCTCGATAATGCCGTCTGCCGCTGAGACCTTGTAGGCATCGCCGAGATCGGCCCTGGTTTGCTTGCCGATCTTCCAAGACAGATCGAGTCCGACCTCGTCATTAACCGCTAGCGGCCCGACCGGCATGCCCATCTGCTTGCCGATATTCTCGATCAGCGCCGGATTGGTGCCCTCCGACAACAACGCGAGGCCCTCCTGAATATATGTCCCAAAGCAGCGCGAGGTGTAGAAACCGCGGCTGTCGTTGACAACGATCGGCACCTTGCGGATCGCCGCGACGTAATCGAGCGCCTTGGCGATAGCTTCGGGACCGGTGTGCTTGCCGACGATGATCTCGACCAGCGGCATCTTCTCGACCGGCGAGAAGAAGTGGATGCCGATGAAGTTCGCCGGCTTCGACCACGCCTCGGCCAGCCCGGTGATCGGCAGCGTCGAGGTGTTCGAGCCGAAGATAGTATCGGCCCCGACCACTGCTTCGACGCGCTTGGTCACTTCCGCCTTGATGCTGCGGTCCTCGAACACCGCCTCGATGATTAGATCACAGCCCTTAAGGTCGGCGTAGTCGGTGGTCGGATGGATGCGGCCGAGCACCTCGGCAGTCTTTTCAGGGGAGGTGCGCTTCTTCGCCAGCCGCTCGGCGGTGTACGCCTTGCCCTTTTCGGCGGCGGCGAGATCGCGGTCGAGCAGCACGACCTCGATTCCCGCCTGCGCACTGACCATCGCGACGCCAGCCCCCATCAGCCCAGCGCCGAGCATCGCGATCTTCTTCGGCGGCATTGGCGCGATACCCTTGGGTCGCCGTGCGCCCTTTTCCGCCGCCTGCTTCGAGACGAACAGCGAGCGGATCATATTGCCCGCCTGCGGGTCGGCAACGACTTTCGCAAAATATTTACTCTCGACCCGGATCGCGGTGTCCATCGGCAACTGCGCCCCCTCGTAGACCGCCGACAAGATCGCGATCGGCGCGTTCATATTGTGCTGGGTCGTCTTGTGCGTCATCGCGATGCCCGCGACGAACGTTTGCGCGAACGCCGGGTTGAAGCCACCCGCGCCGCCCGGAAACTTAAAGGCCTTCTCGTCCCACGGCTGCGTCGCTTTGGTCGGATTGGCCTTCACCCACGCCTTGGCGCGCGCGACAACGTTGGCGGCAGGCGCAAGTTCGTCGACGACCTTGAAGCCGAGCGCCTCCTGCGGGCTCATGCTCTTGCCCTGCAGCAAGTACATCAGTGCCGGCTGCACGCCCATCATACGCGGCAGCCGCTGTGTGCCGCCGCCGCCGGGGAACAGCCCGACCTGCACCTCGGGCAGCCCAAGCTGGACCTTGGGGTTGTCGCTGCACACCCGGTAATGACAGGCGAGCGCATATTCGAGCCCGCCGCCGAGCGCGACGCCGTTGATCGCCGCCGCCACCGGCTTGCCGCAGGTCTCAAGGCTGCGCAGCATTGCGTTCATGGTGAATACGGTGTCGAACAGCGCGGCTATCTTGGACTTGCCGCTGCTGCTGCCTGAGCCGCCGCCGAGGAGCAGCGCCATGCCCTTGAGGTCGGCCCCCGCCATGAAGCCGCTCGCCTTGCCGCTGGTCAGCACGACGCCCTTGACCGCCGCATCGGTCTTGATCCGCTCGATCGCGGCGACCATGTCGCGGCTGAGTTCGGGGGTGATGACGTTCATCGACTGTCCGGGGACGTCGATGGTCAGCGTCAGGATACCGTCGGCATCGAGGTCGTGGACGAGAGCGGTGTCGGTCATGGTTGCTCCTAGTTCTTCTAAGCCCCTCCCCTGAAGGAGAGGGGAGCAGTAAAGTTACAGCCCCTCCCCGCAACAGAATGGGAGCAGCTTCAAATCCGCTCGATCACCGTCGCTGTTCCCATGCCGGCCCCGACGCACAACGTCACCAGCGCGGTGCCCTTGCCGGTCCGCTCGAGCTCGTCGAGGACGGTGCCAAGGATCATCGCGCCGGTCGCCCCCAGCGGATGCCCCATTGCGATCGCGCCGCCGTTGACGTTGATCTTGGCGTGATCGATGTCGAGCGCCTGCATGTAGCGCAGCACGACGCTCGCGAACGCCTCGTTCAATTCGTACAGGTCGATATCGCCGACCTCCATGCCGAGGCGCTTCAACAGCTTCTGCGTCACCGGCGTCGGGCCGGTCAGCATGATCGCCGGCTCGGAACCGATCGACGCCATGCCGCGGATGCGCGCGCGGGGCTTGAGGCCGTATTTCTCGCCGATCTCGCGGTTGCCGATCAGCACCGCCGCCGCGCCGTCGACGATCCCCGAGCTGTTGCCGCCGGTGTGGACGTGATTGATCCGCTCGACCTCGGGATATTTGAGCAAGGCAATGGCGTCGAAGCCCGGCATGCCCTCGCCGATACCCTCGAACGCGGCGTTCAAGCCGCCGAGCGACTGCATGTCGGTCGACGGGCGCATGTGCTCGTCGCGGTCGAGGACGATCTCGCCGATGACGTCCCTGACCCCGACCACCGACTTGGCGAACCGCCCCTCGTGCCACGCGCGCGCGGCCCGACGCTGGCTCTCGACCGCGTAGGCGTCGACGTCGTTGCGGCTGAAGCCGTATTTAGTCGCGATCAGATCGGCCCCGATGCCTTGCGGCATGAAATAAGTTTTGTAGGCGACCGCCGGGTCCATCGCCCACGCGCCGCCGTCGGCTCCCATCGGCACGCGCGACATGCTCTCGACGCCGCCGCCGATCGCAAACATCGCCTCGCCGCTGATCACCTTGGCGGCCGCCATGTTGCAGGCTTCGAGCCCGCTGGCGCAGAAGCGGTTGATCTGCACCCCCGCGGTGGTCTCGGCGTAGTCGGCGTTGAGCACGGCGGTCCGCGCGATGTCCGAACCCTGCTCGCCGACCGGCGCGACGCAGCCGAGTACGACATCGTCGATATCAGCAGTATCTATTTCATTGCGGTCACGGATCGCTTCGAGCACCTGTGTCGCGAGACTGACGGGTGTGATCTCGTGGAGCTTGCCGTCCTTGCGGCCGCGGCCGCGGGGCGTCCGCACGGTGTCGTAGATAAAGGCTTCGGCCATCGGTCTTCTCCCAAGGATCGCTTCGCTGAACGCTCGCGCGCGGCGGCGCCTATGCTCTTAACTAATGCTGCTGGTCTGCTCTCGTCTGACTGGCGCTCGCACTTTCGACCAGGCGGCAGAAATGCTGCAGTTCGTCGATCGTCGCATCGATATCGAGCCGCTGTTCGGCGAGCGCCGCGATCCGGGCGCGGCATTTATCGAGCGTCACGCGACGCTGCGTCGCGCGGCCGTCGCCGGCATCATACAGGTCGATCATCTCGCGAATTTCGGCAAGGCTGAAGCCGACATTCTTGGCGCGCAAAATCCACGCCAGCCGCGCCCGGTCACGCCGTGCATAAACGCGGTTCTGGCCGCTGCGCGCGGGCGCGATCAGGCCGTGATCCTCGTAGAAGCGGATCGCCCGCGGCGTCACGTTGAACGCCGCTGCCAGATCGGAGATGCTGAACACCTCCGCCCCGCCCGGCAGTGGCGGGACTGCGATCGTCGCGAAGCTAAGCTGCGGCTCTTCGAGCATGTCCGACGCCTAGTTGACGCTTACGTCAGGGTCAAGCCGGGCAGCGCCGGCGGGGTCTAGTCGTAGCGCAGCCAGCCCGGGATCAGGAAGGCGTCGATCAGCCACCAGATACCGACCACCCCCCAGATGAACAAGCCGATACCGAGCCACCACGTCAGCCAGCCGAGACCATGCAGGACCAGCATCAACACGCCGGTACCGACCCGCCCGGTAACCATGCGGTGGACGCCGAGATTACCGAGAAAGAACCAAATCAGATAAACGACGATCGTCATACCGGTCGCGTCGGCAGGGTCACGGTAGCGGTCGATCACGGCCATAACGGGTCCTTACTGTATTACCCGCTTAATATAGTCGTTATCTTACGAATAGGAAGTGCTGCGGCTATGCTCGGCTGCAGCACTTTCTATCGACAGCCAATTCAGGCTGACGGTAAGGTTGGTGGCGCGCCGGCGCATCTGGACACCGATTACGACGAAGCCGACGAGCATCATCCCCCAACTCGCTGGCTCAGGACCGCCGCCACCGACGGGCACACCATCGACCAACAGTCCGATCTTGTCTATCTTGTTAGGTGCCGCACGTCGGCGGTCCGATCATCGGGTCGTGCGTCACGACCGTGCTGATCGGTAGCCTGCCCGCGGCGCACGTCACTGAAATGTGCGTGTGCGTCGGGCCGCCCGATACCATCGTAAAGGCAGCGCGGACGTGCTGACCGAGAGCTTGCCGGCAGTCCGCCTCGGCGACACCA
>JAYTHJ010000345.1:0-8421 GCA_043732725.1 Sphingomonadaceae bacterium
CTAGTGGATAGATTCGGACGGTTGGATCCCGAAGAGATGGCTGAACTCCGCCGTTCTCAACCGATTTTGCCGGACTCATCCGTTGCGTTCTGACCACTAGCCTCCGTTCGCGGCACAGGAAATGGAAGAATTAGAACGGAGTTATTTTGGCCATTACGGTCCGCATCAGAATCTTTGCCGGGTTAGGAACACTACGCATAGCAGCGGACACACCATGCTGACATCCCGTTCTGATCCAACCAGAAGGTGTGCCAAGATGAAGACCGACAGCGAGCTGCAGCGCGACGTCATGGACGAACTCGCGTGGGTACCGAGCGTCGATCACGCGCATATCGGCGTCACCGCCAAGGGCGGGGTCGTGACGATCTCCGGGTTTGTCGCGAACTTTGCGCAGAAGATCGCCGCGGAGCGCGCTGTCGCCGGGGTGCTTGGCGTCCAGGCGATCGCCGAGGAACTCAAAGTCCGCTTCGCCGATGAACTCAAGACCAGCGATGCCGAGATCGCCGGTCGTATCGTCGATATGTTCACCTGGAACGTCAGCATTCCGCACGACAAGATAAGCGTCAGGGTTGAGCGTAACTGGGTGACGCTCGGTGGCATCGTCGAGTGGAACTTCCAGAAAGACGCGGCGCGAAAGCTGGCCGGCCAGTTCACCGGCGTCATGGGTATCACCGACGTGATCGCGGTGCGTAACTCGCTGTCGACGACGAACGTGCGCGAGCTTGTCCTCGCGGCATTCAAGCGTTCTAGCGATGCCGACGGCAATAGCATCAAGGTTTCGGCCGAAAGCGGTACGGTGACGCTGGGCGGCACCGTACACGGCTGGCACGAACGCGCCATCGCCGAACGGGCAGCGTGAGGCGCACCGGGCGTGCACCGGGTCGAGGACTACATCGTCGTCGTCTGATCTACGTTCAGGATGGGCAAGGCTACTGTGATGCAGCCCTGCCGTTCGATCTCGAAGCGTCTTTCCGGGCGGCAGGAAGCCATCACCAGACCGGCGCGACCGACAGCATCGATAGCGGGGCCGCCATGAAGAATGTCCTTGTCCTGATCCACGACGATGCCGGGCAGGAAGCCCGCTTCCAGGCGGCACTCGATCTGACGCGAACGCTGAGCGGGCATCTGACCTGCCTCGACGTCGCCTGGATGCCGCAGTTTATAAGCGACTTCGACGGTAGCTCGGGCGCTGCCATAGTGCTCGCTGACGAACGGGTGCGCGAGACAGGCAATCGCGGCACACTCGAGCAACGGCTTCAGATCGAAAGCGTGTCGTGGGACTGGATCGACACCGTTGGCGGCTTCAGCGCGTGCCTGAAACGCGCTGCCGACCTGACCGATCTGATCGTCGTCAACCGTAAGCTCGACGATAGCTGGGCACCTGATATGCGCGGCGTCGCCGGCGATATTCTGGTCGCAACGAACAAACCGATCGTCGCCGTGCCGGGTGAGGCGCGCAGCTTCGACACGTCCGGCAAGGTCCTGATCGCGTGGAACGGATCGCCGGCTGCCGCGGCGGCGCTACGCGCGGCGACGCCGCTGCTGCTTCACGCCGGCGAGGTCGAGATCGTCGAGATCGTTGACTCGGCAACATCGACCACGGCGCAGGACGCGGCGACCTATTTGTCCCGCCACGGTATTCATCCGATGATCCGACAGGTCGCGCACGACAAGCACTCGCTGGCCGTAACGTTGCTCGATATCTGCCGCGGCGGCGACTACGCCTACGTCGTCATGGGCGGCTTCGACCACCGCCGTTTTTCGGAAGCGATATTCGGCGGGGTCACCCGCAAGATGCTGACCGAAAGTCCAATTCCGATGTTTCTCGCGCATTGAGCGCCGGCGCGGATGATGTTCGCAGACGACCGAACAGCGCCGCTGACGCCGCCTCACTTCCGTAGCGGACTTTGTTTCGAACCCATGCTAGACTTGCCCCGCCAATTGTCGGCGGCGATCATCGGCGGACATGTTTGGCACCTCGGGAGGGGTAGGGTGGCCACGCAGCCCAGCCGCACGACCAATACCGCCGTGACTGACGCGGCAGCCGATGCACGCGATGTGCGGCAGATGGCGGCCGAACTCGGCTTGCTGATCGACAGCGCGACGAACTACGGGATCTACATGCTTGATCCCCGCGGCCGAGTGACGATCTGGAATCAGGGCGCCCAACGGATCAAGGGCTGGAGCCACGCCGAAGTTCTCGGCCGTCACTGCGCGATGTTCTACACAGCAAGCGACGTCGCCGCCGGTAAACCGGATGCCGATCTTGCCCGCGCCGAAGCGGTCGGGCGCTTCGAAGAGCAATGCTGGCGGCCGCGCAAGGACGGTAGCAGCTTTCCCGCCAGCGTGACGATCACCGCGCTGCGCGACGCCGACAGCGATCTGGTCGGCTTTGGCAAAGTCATTCGCGACATCACCGAACAACGCGCTGCCGAAGGCGCGATCGAAGCTCGCGAGCTGCACCTGCGGTCGATCCTGTCGACCGTCCCCGATGCCATGGTGATCATCGACGATCGCGGTACGATCAGTTCGTTCAGCGCCGCCGCCGAACTGCTGTTCGGCTACACCGAGGCAGAGCTTACCGGGACCAACGTCGCGGTGCTGATGCCCGAACCGTACCGATCCGCCCACGACGGCTGGCTGGCGCAGTATCGCCAGACCGGTGAGCGGCACATTATCGGCAGCAAGCGGCGGGTTTCCGGACGCCGCAAAGACGGCTCGACGTTTCCGATGGAGCTCGCGATCGGCGAAGCGATCAGCAACGGCGTCAGGATTTTCACGGGCTTTGCGCGCGACCTGACGCTCAAGGAGCAGACCGAGGCGCAAGTCCACGAACTCGAGTCCGAACTACTCCACGTCTCCCGCGTCAGCGCTATGGGGACGATGGCATCGACCTTGGCGCACGAGCTGAACCAGCCGATTACGGCAGTGATCAACTACGTCGAAGCCGCGGCCGATCTGCTCCTCGACCCGAGTCCGCAGGCGGTCGCGTCGGTGCGCGAAGCGCTGGCAGAAGCCGCCAACGAGGCTTTGCGAGCTGGGCAGATAATCCGTCGTCTGAGGCAGTTTGTGGCGAGCGGCGACAATGACAAGCGTATTGAGCCGCTAGCGGCGCTGATCGAAGAGTCCTGCACGCTCGGGCTGGCCGGCGCCGAGGCGCGCGGCATCAGCCGCCGTCTGCAATTCGATCCGGACATTGGCCCGGTGCTCGTCGACCGTGTCCAGATCCATCAGGTGCTGATCAACCTGCTGCGCAACGCCGTCGAGGCGATGACCCCGATGGGAACCGGCGAAGTGACGATATCGACCCGGCAGGAGAATGGGTTCGCCCGCATCAGCATTACCGATACCGGACCTGGCCTGTCCGAAGTTGTGACGGCGCAACTGTTCCAGGCGTTTGTGACCACCAAGCGCGAGGGCATGGGGCTCGGTCTGTCGATCTGCCGAACCATCGTCGAAGCGCACGGCGGCCGCATCTGGGCCGACCGCGCCGCCGGCGGCGGCTCATACTTTCATTTCACGCTACCGACATCGGAAACCGAGGGAGCCGCTGTATGACAACTACAAGGCTCATCCACCTTGTGGATGACGAGCAGGCGATCCGCAAGTCGGTCGGTTTTCTGCTGCGCACCGCCGGCTACCGCGTCGAAACCTGGCCAAGCGGCATCGCCTTCCTGAAGGCGGTCGAGCCGAATTGTGGCGCCTGTGTGCTGCTCGATGTCCGGATGCCCGACGTCGATGGGCTCGAGGTGCAGCAGCGCCTTCAGGCGCGCGGTATCGGTTTGCCTGTGATCATGCTGACTGGGCACGGCGACGTAACAATCGCAGTCCGGGCGATGAAAGCCGGTGCCATCGACTTCATCGAGAAGCCGTTCGAGAAATCTGTGCTTCTCGCCGCGATCAGCGCGGCGTTCGATCAGGTCGACGATGTCGGCGCCCATCACGACCGCGCCGCCGCAGCGGCTGTCCGCCTCGCCGCGCTCACCGCGCGCGAGCAGGAGGTGCTGAAAGGCATGGCGGAGGGTTTGCCTAACAAGTCGATCGCCTATGATCTCGGCATCAGCCCGCGGACCGTCGAGGTCCACCGCGCTAATCTGATGTCGAAGCTGGCGGTGCGCAGCCTGTCGGATGCGTTACGCATGGCGTTTGCGGCAGGATACGGCGTCGCCGCCGCCTGATGCGGCTCCCCCGTTATCGCGCGGGTATCATCTGACCCGATCAAAGCACTCAACTACGTAGTTTTCTCAGTGTCGCGGGCGGCGCTCCAACGGTACCATATCATGTCATTTATGGAGACACGACATGGGCAACGACGCGATCGTCAAAGATGACGTACCAGGCACTCCAGGGAGCGTGACAGAAGCCAATACAGAATCTTCGAACGTTTGGCAGGCTCCGCTAACCTTGTGTTTCAGCTGGTGGAGTGCGAGCATTGCATTCTGGTTGCCAACAGTCGTGCAGTCCAATGTACCGCATCATGAACCGCACGAGCAGCTGATCTTGCCCGAGGCGGTTGCGGCCGAAAGTGTGCCGTCGCTTTTTGCATAACTCCGAACGTTACCGGCAGCGGCGACGGCTTTTGCGGTCGTGGCGTTGTCGCCGGTTAGCATAATGACGCGCAAGCCATCGGCGCGCAGCGCGGCTAGCGCCGCGCGGACGTTGGCGCGCAACGGATCGGCGACGGCGCGGACGTCAACCGTGCTGCTGATGCCGGTCTGCGAGGCGAACTCGGCGACCTCGCCGAGCGGCAGCTTGCGTTCCTCGGCAGTGGCAATGATCGCCCGGGCAAGCGGGTGCTCCGATTGCGCCTCGACCGCCGCTGCCGCTGCCAGCAGCGTGTCTTCGATGTCGCCCAGATCGCGCTCGCAGCCGCGATCAAGCTCACCTCGCCCCGATCCACGTACGCAAGATCAGCGACACTGCGCCGACCGTCGCGACTCCGGCCGCCCATAGCGCGACGAACCACAGCCAGCGTTTGGCGGCTTCACCCACAGCCGGCTCTCGCTGCGGCGATCATCAATGATAGCCTTCGTGGCCGACCTTGCCGCGAAATACCCAATAGGCATAGCCGGTGTAGGCGAGGATGACCGGCACCATGATGCCGACGCCGACCAGCATGAAGAGCTGACTGCTGACCGGCGAGGCCGCCTGCCACAAAGTGATCGACGGCGGCACGACATAGGGGAACATGCTGATCCCGAGCCCGACGAAGCTCAGCAGGAACAGGCTCAGCGCCAGCAGGAACGGCGTCAGTTCGGCGCGCCTTGTCAGACTGCGGTAGAGCAGGAAGCCGACGACCGCGACCAGCAGCGGCACCGGCGCGGTGGCGTAGATGCCGGGAGCGCGCAGCCAGCGAGAGTAATAGTCGTAGTTGAGGAACGGCGTCGCCGCACTAACCGCGACGACCGCTACCAGCGTGCCGAGCGCGAGCCCCTTCGCAAGGCCGCGGCAACGGTCCTGCAGGCTCCCTTCGGTGCGGTAGATCAGCCAGGTCGCGCCGAGCAGGCCGTAGCCGATGACGACCGCCACTCCGGTGAGCAGCGTGAACGGCGTCAGCCAGTCCCACCAGCCGCCGCCGTAGGCGCGGCCGTGGACGGTGATGCCCTGCAGCACCGCGCCGAGCGTGATGCCCTGCGCCAGCGCGGCAAGCATCGAGCCGCCGGCGAACGCCGCGTCCCAGAGCCACAGCCGCCCCGTCCGCGCCCGGAACTCAAAAGCGACGCCGCGGAACACCAGCCCGAGCAACATCGCGATCACCGGCGTATAGACCGCCGGCATAATCACCGCATAGGCCAACGGAAAAGCCGCAAGCAGCCCGCCGCCGCCGAGCACCAGCCACGTCTCGTTGCCGTCCCATACCGGCGCGACCGAGTTGATCGCGGTGTCGCGGTCCTGGCCGCGCTCGAGCAGCGGAAACAGGATACCGATGCCGAGGTCGAAGCCGTCCATGACGACATAGGCGAACACCGCGAAGCCGATGATTCCCGCCCAGATGAGTGTCAGATCGACGTGCATGGCTTCACTCCGCCGGGACGGCTTGCGGGGCGAGCTGCGGCAGCGGCGTGATCCCCGCGGTTCGCGTTGTCTCGTCGCGCGACGGTCCGCGCTCGCCCGGATGCGGCGAGCCGCCCATCAGCTTGAGTATGAAGCCGGTGCCGGCACCGAATACCGCGAAATAGACTACGATGAAGGCGACCAGCGAGGCCGCGACGGCTGGGGCCTGCAGCGGTGACACCGAATGTACGGTGCGCAGCAAGTGGAACACCGTGAACGGCTGCCGCCCGCTCTCGGTCGTTACCCAGCCGGCTATTACCGCGACGAAGCCTGCCGGTCCGAGCAGCACGGCAGCGCGGTGGAGCCACGGCGTGGCGTAGAGCGTGCCGCGCGCGCGGGCGTACAAGCTCCACAGCCCCAGCCCGGCCATGGCGACACCGATACCGACCATCAGCCGGAACGACCAGAAGACGATGTTGACCGGAGCCCAGTCGCTGCGCGGAAACGCGTCGAGGCCGCGTACTGCGCCGTCGGTCTTGCCGGTCAACACCAGCGAGCCGAGCTTCGGCAGCTCGATGCTATGTCGCATCACCGCGTTGGCCTGGTCGGGGATGCCGAACAGGATGAGCGGCGCCCCGTGCGGGTAGCTGATGTAGTCACCCTCCATCGCCGCAATCTTGGCGGGCTGGTACTGCAGCGTGTTGGTACCCTGCGTATGCCCGGCGATGATCTGCAGCGGCGCGACGATCACTGCCATCCACATCGCCATCGAGAACATCACTCGGGTGCCCTCGCTCGGACCCTCGCGGTGGTGGCGTTCGCGCAGCAGGTGCCACGCGCCGACCCCGCCGACGACAAACGCGACGGTCAAATAAGCCCCGAGTACCGTGTGGACGAGGCGGTAGGGCATCGACGGATTGAAGATGATCGCCAGCCAACTCAGCGGCACGAACTGGCCCTGCGGATTGACGCCGAAGCCCTGCGGCGTCTGCATCCACGAATTGACGACGATGATCCAGAATGCCGAGATGAAGGTACCCGCCGCAACCGCCAGCGTCGCGACATAGTGCAGCTTGCGCCCGACACGCTCCATGCCGAACAGCATAACGCCGAGGAACCCCGCTTCGAGGAAGAACGCGGTCAGTACCTCATACGCCATAAGCGGGCCAACGACGGGCCCGGCCTTGTCGGAGAACACCGCCCAGTTGGTGCCGAACTGGTACGCCATGACTATCCCCGAGACGACGCCCATGCCGAAGGCGATCGCGAAGATCTTCAGCCAGTATTTGAACAGCACGAGGAAGACGTCGCGCCCGGTCCGCAGCCACAGGCCCTCGAGCACCGCGAGATAGCTCGCCAGACCGATCGACAGCGCCGGAAAGATGAAATGGAACGATATCGTGAAAGCGAACTGAAACCGCGCGAGGTCGATTGCCGAGGCGTTGCCGAACATCGCGACGATCCTTGTTGGCCGGTGAGCACCTGGCTCGAATTAGCGCCCGCTGATCTGATTCGGTTCGATATTAACGCCAGCGTAGCAGAAACATCAGCCTCCGTAAGACACAAACTATCTAAGTAGTAACCGCAGTTTACAGGCATTATCGATCAACTTAACGTGTGCAAGTGCGTGCATTTTTCGGGCGCGTAACCGAATGCGACAAGTCTACTGCGGATCGCGCAGCCTATTTGATCGAGGTAGCGATCAAAAGCGATTTGGCCGGATCATTTCCGGTTGGCTGGGGACACGGCGTATGCATCAGCGGTCGCCACGGCATATTCGCAATGTCGACCCGTCCGGGTGGCTGTGGCGTGCGGTCGCCGGCGCTTTCGGCGCGATGGTCGCCCCGGCAGCTGGCATTCCCAGCTTCGCGTGGCAGACCGCGCAGCCGGGCAAGCCATGTCCCGTCGGCGGCTATGGCCCGCAGCTCACACCGTCCCGAGACGACCTGCAAAGGCGTGGCCGACAATTTAAGCGCGCCGATGTCGTGCTGTATCTCCAGACCCTCACGTAGCCGGGACCGGGCCATGAACTATGCGACGATCATGGTGCATCTCAATCTGGCGCGCTCGAATGCCAGCCTGCTCGCCTTCACCGCCGATCTCGCCAACCGCACGCACGCGACTTTCTGCTCCACGCCAATCGTTGTTCGCTGATTTCGCATTGAGCGCAGTCGGCTTGGCCGCTTCAACCGAGGGCCTTGCATGAGGATCGTCAGCCCCGAGCCGGAGCTCACGCTGCCAAGCCGCGCGCCGATCTGTGCGTGCGGTTCGGCATGGCCCCGCCGATGCCGATATCGTTCCGCCGGCCGGTCGCCGGTGTCATTATTCCCGAGACCTGAAAGACGACAGTCATCACCGATGATCATCCCGATGGAGAAGTAGGATGTTGTTTGCACTGATCGGCTTCTTTCGCACACCGGCCGGCGT
>JAYTHJ010000346.1:0-2477 GCA_043732725.1 Sphingomonadaceae bacterium
CCGCCGCTGCCGAAGCCGCTGTTCGGTCCGCCGCCGCCAAAACCGCTGCCGCCGAAGCCGCCGCCACCGAGCCGCGAGTTGCGGGTCAAGCTGCGCGCCGCCGGGTTGGTCGCCGCGGCCTGGTCGCCGTTCAAGCCACGCAGGATGCCGGCGACGGTCTCGGCATCGCTGAAATTGAGCCGGAAGACGCGCGTGGTGACGATGCTACCGCCGGGGCGGTCGAGCTGGCCGATCAGCTGGCGGGTTTCGGCGAGCACGCGTGCGTCGCCGCGGACCAGCACGGTGTTGCTGCGCTCGTCGACGGCGATGCGCGGCGCCCCCGGCGTATTCGCCTCGCCGAACAGCTTTTGAAGCGCCGGGCCGACATCGGCGGCGCTGGCGTAGCGCAGGCGTTGCGTGACGAAGCCGGTGCCGCCGCCGCGGTCAAGCTGCGCGGCAAGGCGTTCGATGCGGCGGACGTTCTCGGCGTAATCGGTGACGACAATCGAGTTCGGATTGGGCAGCGCCTCGAGGCTACCGAACGAGGCGATCAGCGGGCGGAAGGCGCGCACCGCAGCATCAGCGGGCAGGTTCCGGAGCGGGATGACGCGGGTGATCACATCGGCTGAACGTACTGGACCGCGGGCTTCGCCGCCGGTCTGCACCGCGCTCGCCTGCGGCACGATGCGGTACGCCGAGCCGCTCTTGACAGCCGCGAAGCCGTAGACGCGTAGCACAGAGCGGAACAGATCCCAGACGCCGCTTGGGCTGAGCGGCTCGGCCGAGACGACGTTGACGACGCCCTTGACGCTGGGGTCGAGGATCAGCGTGTGCCCGGTGATCCGGGACACCTGCTCGGCGACCTGCGCGATGTCGATGTCGCGCATGTTGACGATTACGTCGCCGGCGGGCGCGGTGCGGTCCGTGGTGGTCCGCGTCATCGTCCGGCTGACGTAGGGCGCGGCGGTCGGCGCCGTGCCGGGCATCGTATGCGTGTTCTGCGCCCATGCTGGTGACAGCAAGCTCATCGGCAGCAATGCCACGGCCGGGAGCAGCGCGCCCCTGCGCCGCCGGTAATTCCTCACGCTCAAGCGCTTTCCCTTCATCGCAGCGGAAACGACAGGGCCAGATGCTGGCCGTCGCGGATGACGTCGACGCGGGCGAACCCCGAGGCGACGGCGGCATCGAACACCTGCTTATCGCGGCTAACGTCGCCGAGCGCCACACCGTTGACTTTCTCGACAACATCGCCCGGCTGCAGCCCGAGCTTGCGAACCGTTTCCGATGCGCCCGCGCCGACGCGGTAGCCTTCGGGCGTCGCGGTCGCGCCGAGGCTGTCGAGCAGCCCGCGCGGGTTGTCGTTGACCCGCGCCCGCAAGTTCTCGAGCGGCGAGGCTCCCGGCGACGCGGGGATCGACGTCGGCGCTGGCGCGAACACTGACGAGGCGCTGCTGCCGCCCGGCTTGGCCGGGAATCCCAGCGTCTGCAGTTGGCCGTTCACACGGATTGTCACGAGATCATACTCGATGCCGTCGAGGATGGCACCGCCGGGCAGCGCCGCGCCGATGGCATAGGCTTGCACCGGCGCGCCGGTGGTCGAGATCAGCGCCGTCGAGGCGCTCGCCGGGCGCGCCAGCAAAACCCCGCGTAGCTGCATGCCGAGCACTGCCGGGTCACCCGCGACGCCTGGAGCCGGACCGACGACGGCCGTCCCGAACGGCGCGAACTGCATCACGGGCGTCAGGTCGAGCGGCGCGGCGGGCACCGGCGAAACCGCTGCGACGACGCGCCCGCGGTCGCCGGTGTGGCCCAGCATATGCCATGTCAGGCTGGCAAGCGCGACCGCGACCGACCCGGCGACGAGCACCGCCACAAGGTCGACGCCGAGCGCCGCTTGCCGTGCGGTCGGTGCTCTCATCGCGCGGCACCGGTATCGATGAAGCCCGACAGCGTCGCGGTGCTGCCCGGCTGGCGGGTGCTGCTGCTGGCGGGGCTGACCTCGGCGACGGCGATGTCGACCTTGACGAGATCGGGGTCGCTGCTTGGCTGGCGGTGCTCGGTGATGCGCCAGCGCCGCCCGAGCATGTCGACCTCGGGCGGCCACCGGTCGGCAAGCGCCAGTTCGGCGAGGCGGTTCTCGGCGATCCAAAGCGCCGCGGCGCGCGCTTCGAGCCCGGCGACGCGGTCGACATGCGCCTCGGTGGCGCGCAGCAATCCGGCGGCGGCGATGCCGATGATGACCAGCGCCACCAGCGCTTCGATCAAGGTGAAGCCGCGGTCGTTCACCCGGGCCGTCCTGGATTTGGCCCGGCACTTGCCGGAGCTACTGAAGCCGTCAGGCCATCGAAGCTCACGCGCCAGCCATTGCGGTTCGCGCTGCCGCCTGCGCTGCCGCCGCTGCTACTGTTCGGGCTGCCGCCAACGATGACCTCGGTCGCACTCCCGGCCGCGCCGCTCTCGATCGGAATAGGCCTCGCCGTGGCGGGCTCGACGTGCAG
>JAYTHJ010000347.1:0-8369 GCA_043732725.1 Sphingomonadaceae bacterium
GGGCGGCGGCCATAACGGTCCGACAGCGGGCCGTAGAGCAGCTGTCCGAGCGCCATGCCGATGAAGAACGCCGCCATCGTCTGCTGCACCGCCGCCGGCTCGGCGCGAAGCGAGACGCCGATCGCCGGCAGGCTCGGCAAATACAGATCGATCGATACGGCGCCGAACGCGGTCAGCGCGCCGAGCAACAGAATAGTACCCCGGCTGGGCCGGGCGGGTGCGGATGGCGACATGCGGGTGGTGCGAACCTGTTGCGAGGATGTGGCGGCATAGAACGACAATTGGGCGCGAATACGCCCAAGATCCTCCCCGGCTTGGAAGAGGATTTTAGCTGCCCCCTCGACGCGCACAGTGTCGCTCGTCATTGTGCGTCCAAATTGCCCTTGGGAGACTCCGTATGACCGCAATCAACGCCGCCATCACGCTCGATACCGCCGACGGCATTGCGGTGCTGACGGTTAACGCGCCGCCGGTCAACGCGTTGTCCGCGACGGTGCGCGATGGTATCGCGGCGGGAATAACCGCGGCGGCTGCCGATCCGGCGGTCAAGGCGATCGTGCTGATCTGCGCCGGGCGGACGTTCATCGCGGGGGCCGATATCACCGAGTTCGGCAAGCCGCCCCACGGCATGCCGCTCGGCGATCTCGTCGCGCTGATCGAGAACAGTCCCAAGCTGGTCGTCGCGGCGATCCACGGCACCGCGCTCGGCGGCGGACTCGAGACTGCGCTCGGCTGCCACTACCGCGTCGCGGTGCCGTCGGCGAAGCTCGGTCTGCCCGAGGTCAAGCTGGGCCTGCTGCCAGGCGCGGGCGGCACCCAGCGGCTGCCGCGGCTGGTCGGCGCGGCGCCGGCGCTCGACATGGTCGCGACCGGTAATCCGGTTAGCGCGGGAAGTGCGAAGACGATGGGACTGGTCGACGAGATCGTTGGCGAGGGTGAGCTGCAAAGCGGGGCGGTCGCCATCGCGCGGCAGCTCGTCGAGCGCAACGCGCCGCTGCGCAAGGTAAGCGAACTGGCAGTCGCGCCGGTGTCGCCCGGATTGTTCGAGAACTACCGCAAGGCCAATGCCAAGCTGTTCCGCGGCTTCGAGGCGCCCGCCGGCAACCTGCGCTGCATCGAGGCCGCGACGACGCTGCCGTTCGCCGACGGCATGGCATTCGAGCGTGAACAGTTCATGGCGCTGATGAACGGCCTGCAGTCGCGGGCGCAGCGTTACGTATTTTTCGCCGAGCGGCAGGCGAACAAGATCGCCGACATCGCCGACGACACGCCGCTCCGCCCCGTCGCCAGCGTCGGCGTCATCGGCGCGGGGACGATGGGTGGCGGCATTGCGATGAACTTCCTCAACGCCGGGGTGCCGGTGACGATCGTCGAGGCGCAGCAGACCAACCTCGACCGTGGCGTCGCGACGATCCGCCGGAATTACGAGAACACTGCCGCCAAGGGCAAGCTGACCACTGCCGCTGTCGAGCAGCGCATGGCGCTGCTGACGCCGAGTCTCGCGATCGACGACCTTGGCCACGCCGATCTCGTGATCGAAGCGGTGTTCGAGAATATGGACCTGAAGAAACAGATATTCGGCAAGCTCGACCACATTGCCAAACCCGGCGCGATCCTCGCGTCGAACACCAGCTATCTCAACGTCGACGAGATCGCCGCCGCGACGACGCGCCCCGAATCGGTGGTCGGGCTGCACTTCTTTTCACCCGCCAACGTCATGCGGCTGCTCGAGGTGGTGCGCGGCGCGAAGACCGCTCCCGACGTGCTGGCGACGGCGATGGCAACCGCCAAGAAGATCAACAAGGTCGCGGTAGTCGCGGGCGTTTGCGACGGCTTCATCGGCAACCGCATGCTCAGCGCCCGGCAGAAGCAGGCGCAGGCGCTCATCCTTGAAGGCGCGATGCCGTGGGATGTCGACCGGGTGCTGTTCGACTTCGGCTTCCCGATGGGACCGTTCCAGATGAGCGACCTCGCCGGGCTCGACATCGGCTGGGACGCCGCGACCTCGCACGGCGAGAGCCTGCGCGACCGGCTGTGCGAAGCCGGTCGGCGCGGTCAGAAGACGGCGGCGGGCTTCTACGACTATGACGACAAGCGCAACCGCACCCCGTCGCCCGATGTCGAGGCGATGATCCTCGCGTACGCGGCCGAGTGCGGCATCAACCGGCGGCCGATCGACGACAGCGAGATCCTCGAACGCTGCCTCTATCCGATGGTCAGTGAGGGCGCGGCGATCCTCGCCGAGGGCATGGCGCAGCGCGCTTCCGACATCGATATCGTCTGGATCAACGGCTACGGCTGGCCGGTCTACCGCGGCGGCCCGATGTTCTGGGCCGACAGCGAGGGGCTGCCGAAGATCGTCGAGACGCTGCGGCGCTTCGGGGTGAAGCCGGCGGCGCTGCTGGAGCGGCTGGCGAAGGAGGGCAAAGGCTTCGGGGGATGACGTCCCCTCTCCCACTTGGGAAGAGGAAGAGAGTGTAACCTTTACCTTCACCGCTTCGTACCTACATCCAGGACACAAATTGCCGGATGGAATCGATGCCCGATCTCTCTCGCCGTAACTTGCTGACCGTAGCCGCCGTTGCCGTGCCCACAGCCTGGTACTTCGGCGGCAATCGCTTCGGGACCAGCGCCAGCGCGGCGACGCCTGAGCGCTTCGAGATAAATTATACGCCCGAGCAATGGCGGCAGCGGCTCAAGCCTGCGGCGTTCGCCGTACTGCGCGAGGCAGGCACCGAGCCGCCCTATACCAGTCCGCTCAACGACGAGCATCGCGCCGGGACGTTCGCCTGCGCCGGGTGCGCGTTGCCGGTGTTCGCCTCGGGAACGAAGTTCGACAGCCACACCGGCTGGCCGAGCTTCTACCGGCCGCTGGCCAAAGCGGTGGCGACGCACACCGACACGACGCTCGGCTTTTCGCGCACCGAAGTGCATTGCCGCCGCTGCGGCGGCCATCTCGGGCATGTCTTCAACGATGGGCCGCCGCCGACCGGCCTGCGCTATTGCATGAACGGTGTCGCGATGGCTTTCACGCCCGCGGCCAAAGCTTAGGAGCGAGACAAATGAAATTGATCCCGATCGCCGCCGCGATCGCTGCCGTTGCTGCGGGCGCGTTGTGGCTCGCCCCGGCGCACTCGGACGAGGCGGTGCGGCTGGTGCCGCCGCCGGCGCTCGATGCGCCGCTGAACAAAGCTCCCGCGACGGCGACAGCAGTGCTCGCCGGTGGCTGTTTCTGGGGCCTCGAGGGCATGTTCGAGCATGTCGCGGGGGTCAAGTCGGTGCGCTCGGGCTATGCCGGCGGCAGCGGCGTCACGGCGCACTACGAAGTCGTCGGTAGCGGACTGACCGGCCATGCCGAGTCGGTCGAGATCAAATACGACCCGAGCCGGATCAGCTACGGCAAGCTGCTGCAGATCTATTTCTCGGTGGCGCACGATCCGACGCAGCTCAACCGCCAGAGCCCTGACAGCGGCTCGCAATACCGTTCGACGATTTTCGCGCAGGACGCCGGGCAGGCCCGGTTGGCGGCAGCGTATGTCGCGCAGCTTAACCGCGTCCACGCTTACGGCAAGCCGTTGGTCACAACTGTCGAGACCGGCAAGACCTTTTATCCGGCGGAGGCCTACCACCAGAACTTCCTCAAGCTGAACCCCGACTACCCGTATATCGTCGTCAACGACATGCCCAAGCTTGTGGCGCTCAAGCAGGTGTTCCCGGCGCTGTACAATCCGACGCCGGTCGGCTGAGCAGTTCGTGATCGGCGATCGAAAACAGACTTTCGCCGATCTCGGACCGATTAATCAAACGCGCTCATCCCGGGCTCGTCGAGGGATCCCGACTAGTCAGTCGTGGGTCCCTCGACCAGCCCAGGATGAGCGAAATTAGTGATTCGGTTTCAACGAAGGCGCGCACAATTTAGTAAGCAGCCCTACCCCGGCCAGCCAGCCAGCAGCCCGCGTAGCGCGGCGATGAAGGCGAGCGGCTGGTCGACCATAACGTGATGCGCGGCGTCGGGAATAGCGAACGCCGGGCTGCCCGGCGGCAACTGGCCGCAGACGTCGAGCACCATCGCGGGCGGCATGATCGCCGAGCGGTCGCCCCAGATGAGCGCGACGGGGCAGGCCGGCTTCGACAGCCACTCGGCCGGCTTCCCGAAATCGAAGCGGCTCCATAGATACGGGTCGAATCGCCAGTGCCAACCGCCGGGAACCTCTGCGAGCGAGCCTCGCGCGATATTATCGGTGATATACGGGTTGGCGCAGTCCTGCAGCGGCGCAAAACGGAACCGCGCCAGCGCCTCGGCCAGCGTCGGATAGACCTTGTGCGGCCGGTCGGTGGCATTCGGCGGGCGGCCTTGGCCCATTTGGCGGAACGGCGTGTCGACGATGATTGCCGCCTTGAGCCGCACGCCCGCGATGGCTGCAGCCGCCATCATCGGCAAACCGCCGAAGCTGTGGCCGACGATGACCGGCTTAATGGATGACGCAAACAGCCCAGCGGCTTCGCTGCCCGCGAAGATCTGCGCGACAAAGCCGGGAAGGTCGTAACGCGCGCGGTGCGCCGAGCCGCCCATGCCTGACCATGACAGCGCCGCGACGCGGTAGTCGGCAGCGAAGAACGGCGCGATGAAGCTCCACCAATCGGCGTGCGCGCCGTTGCCGTGGAGCAGCAGCAGTCCCGGCTTGCCGATCTCGCCCCATGTCAATAGCTCGACCGCGCTACCCTCGACCATCACGTCGCGGCGCTCGGGAGTCTGCGCCAGCGCCGCACGGAACCACGGCGGCGCTGGCGGCATCGTGCCGCCGAACGCGGCGAGGGGGGCTGACTGATGTTGATCGTCCAAATCCGGTCCTTCGATTATTTCGTTAACAGACGTACTTTGGTATTGCCTATTCGTAACGATCAGCGCTTGCTGCCTTTGCCGAAGCGCTAGCCGCCTTGGCATTATCAGCGGGAGGGCTGTTGGTTGAGCCCGGACAGCAATGTTCGGGCTCGCTATTTTTCCGCTCCGCTTATCCCTTTTGGCAATATGTTCATAATGGTTCGGCAACGACGTGTACCGGACTGGACGCGGCTGTCACCCTTATGCATGACGCGCGCCATGACGACGCCTATGGGGGAACGATGCAAAATCGGTTGATCGCGGCAGCGCTGGCACTGTCACTGGGTGCGACGGGCGCCGCGCCAGCGCAAGCGGTGGCGGCAGCGCGCCGCGCGGTGCCCGTCAAGCGTGCGATCGCGGTCACCCCCGCAGCGCTGCCCGACACCGCCGAGGTCGAGCAGCAGCGCCGCGCGTATCAGTTTGCCTTCCCCGTCTACGACATGATGCGCGCCCGCGCGGTGACGCTCGGCAAGATGCGCGCCGCCGGGATCGACGGCATCAACCAGCTGTTCGTCCGCAAGCAGCTTGCCGATGCCAGTTCGCGCGACGTCACGACGCCCAACAACGATACGCTGTACGGCAGCGCGTGGCTCGATCTCAGCGGCGGCCCGGTGCGCTTCGACACGCCGCCGCTCCCAAGGCGCTATCACAGCGCGGCGCTCATGGACCTGTTCACCGATAATGTCGCTGTGGTCGGCACGCGCACCGAGGGCGCATCCCGCAACAGTGCCGGGCATTACCTGATCGCCGGGCCGACATGGCAGGGCGAGACTCCGGACGGCGTGACGCTGCTGCGCGCGGACACCAACGACGCGTGGCTGCTCGTACGAGTGCTCGTCGACGGCCCCGAGGATCTCGACGCGGCCATTGCGGCAACGCAGAAATTCGTTGTCGACGATGGCACTGCGGTTGCCAAGCCGACCACAGCCGTGCCGACGCCGACGCCCGATCCGGCGACGTTGCTCGCGGTGGTCAATGAAGCGCTCGGGCGAACCCCGCTGACCCCCGCTGTCGCCGAGCGCGTCGCGGGCTTTGCTGCGCAGGGTATCCGACCGGGTGTCGCCGACGCCTTCGCCCAGCTGTCGCCGAGCGCGCAGGCGCTGTGGCACAGCGCGCTACCGGCGCTGCGGGTGGAGCTGAAGCTCGACGCCGGCAAGATTGGCACCGTCATCGACGGCTGGAGCTATCCCGCCGCGGGCATCGGTAATTTCGGTGCCGACGATGCCGACCGCGCCCGCGTCGCGCTCACCGGCCTCGGCGCGTTGCCGCAGGTGGAAGCGGTCTACCTCGTTGCCAGCGTCGACCAGACTGGCGCAACCCTCGACGGCAGCAAAGCCTACACCGTCCACTTGCCCGCGCACCTGCCGGCGGGTGCATTCTGGTCGCTGACGATGTATACCGTTGATCCCGACGGGCGGCTGTTCCTCGTCGCGAACCCGCTCCAGCGCTTTGCGCTCGGCAGCCGCAGTCCGTCGCTGCGCGCCGAGCGCGACGGCGGTATCGATGTTTTCGTCCAGGTCGCGACGCCAAGCGGCGAGCGCGTTGTCAATTGGCTCCCGGCCCCCAAGGGCAAGTTCAAGCTGATCTTCCGCGCCTACCTCCCCGGACCCGCGCTCCTCGACGGCACCCTCCACCTGTCGCCGGTGACGACGAGCGAGCTTATCCCGTAACGTCCGACCCTTTCTCATGCTATCGGGCGAGGCTAAGTCGGCCAATGCTCCGGCAATGGGGCCGCGACTATCACCGGCTCGGCACCTTCGACATACGGCACGGTCAGCGCGCGGGCGTGGAGCAGCATCGGTCCCTGCCCCGCGCCATAAACCGGGTCGCCGCTGATCGCACAGCCGAGCGTCGCCGCATGGACGCGGACCTGATGCGTCCGCCCGGTCTGCGGGTGGAACGCGATCAGGCTCCGCTCGCCGCGCGTCAGCACCTCCCAGCGCGTCACCGCCGCCTTCCCGCGCGGGTGGACGATCATTCGCCAGCCGGCTTCGGCGCTCGAAATCTTGAACAACGGCGCGTCGACAATGCCGCTATCGTCTTTCGGTGCGCCGTCGACGACTGCCCAATAGGTCTTGCCGATTCGCCTCGCCTCGAATAGCTGCGTCAGCCGTTTGTATGCCTTCGGATGCCGCGCCAGCAGCAGGCAGCCACTGGTATCGCGGTCGAGCCGGTGCGCCAGCGTCGGCGCGCGCCTGAAACCCTGCCTGAGCTCGCCGAGGTGGTCCTCGAGGCTGTGCGGTGTCCGCGGCCCCGGGTGCACCGCCAGCCCGGCGGGCTTATTGAGCACAAGCAGATGCGCGTCGATGTACAGGATACGGCGGCTCAGGTCTGGCTCGGGAGCGGAAGCGTCCATCGCGAGACGTATGCCACCCTGCGGTAAAGAAGTCCCGCGCGCCGCCGTTCCTTGTGCATCGGACGCCCGTGCTTGTGCGGGGAACTTTGCTGGGAGAAGCCGCCATGACCGTCATCAACACCAACCTCAATGCCCTGACCGCGCAGTCAGGCCAGCGCATGGCGCAAATGGAATTGCAGAACGCGATGCAGCGGTTGTCGACCGGCCAGCGCATTAACTCGGCCAAGGACGATGCCGCCGGGCTCGCGATCTCGCAGCGGATGACCGCCGACGTACGTGGGCTGACCGTCGCCATTCGCAACGCCAACGACGGCATGAGCATGGCGCAGACGGCGGAAAGCGCGATGGGCGAAGTGACCAACATGCTGCAGCGGATGCGCGAGCTGTCGGTCCAGGCGGCGACCGGAACCGTCACCGGCGACGACCGCAAGGCGATGCAGATCGAAGTCAAGCAGCTGACCAGCGAAATCGATAACATTGGCCAGCGCACCAATTTCAACGGTATCAAGCTGCTCGACGGCTCCGCGAAGAACCTGCTGCTGCAGACCGGCAGCCGCGCCGGTGAGACGGTTACCTTTGGCATCGGTTCGGCGCGCGCCACCGATCTTGGCACCGGCGCGACCGCCGCGCTCAGCGCCACCGGCGCATTCGAGGGGACCGCGTCCAACCTGACTGCCAACCAGTCGCTGATCGCCGCCGACCTAATCATCAACGGCATCGCCATCGGCGCTTCGTCTGGGGCCGACGATAGCGTCTCGTCGGGCGAGAAGGCCGCCAGCGCTGTCGCCAAGGTCGCCGCGATCAATCGTTCGACGGCGCAGTCGGGCGTCTCGGCGACCGTCGGCAAGACCGTCATGACCGGTACGTCGATGACCGGTGCAGCACTGACCGGGACGATCACCCTCAACGGCATCACTACCGCCTCGGTGACGACGACGACCGATGCCGCCGCCAGCCGAACACTGGTGACCAACGCGATCAATCTGATCTCGGGGCAGACCGGCGTCCACGCGGTCGACACTGGCGACGACAAGACCGGCATCCGCCTCGAAGCCGCCGACGGTCGCAACGTTATCCTGTCACTGACGACGCTGACCGCCGCGACCACCGGCCTGAAAGCCGGGGCGCAGT
>JAYTHJ010000348.1:0-2472 GCA_043732725.1 Sphingomonadaceae bacterium
CCGAAGATGCTGAGCGGCTCGCCGCCGTCGCCGGGCGTGGTGTCGACGATCGCAGGCATGCGATTATTGGGCTAAATCTTAAGGAAGTCGGGCGCGAACGGCTCGCGCTCGCTGATATTAACTGGATAAATTTTATACTCGATCCCGGTCTCTTCGAGCATCAGCGTGATCTTATGCCCGTTCGGCGTCGGCCAGTAATACAGCTCGATCATCGGCGATGTCCCGTTCCGCTTAGCGCGCGCAACTGTCTCCCGCCGTCGCGTCGAGGTCAAGGCAGCGCCCGTCGACCGGCGGTGTCTTGATGTGCGCCAGCGCCGCCAGCGTCGGCGCGATGTCGGTGGTTTCGACCGGCAGCGGCTGTTCGAACGGTGTCGCGCCCGGCCACCAGAACAGCAGCGGTACGCGCCGGTCATAGTTCCACACCGAGCCGTGGCCGGCGACGGTGTCGCCCTCGGACTGCGGATTGCCGAACGTCGTGTACGGCTGGAACGCCACCGCGATGTCGCCGCTGCGGTCGGCATCGGCGCTCAACGCGAAGCGCTCGGCGAGCGTCATCTCGTCGGCGGGCTTGCCGCGCGGCGGCATCGACGCGAGTAGTTCGGCTTTGGTGAACACCGCGACGACTTCGGGCCGGGCGCGCAGTTCGGCGAGCGTCGCTGCCTCGATCGCGGCGCGCTTCGCCGGCTCGCCGAGGATGACGATCTGGTCGCCGCCGCCGCTAAGCGGATCGAAGTCGAGATTGAGCTTGGCCCGCACGGCGCGGTTGATCTCGCCGCCGAACACCTCGGGCAGGATGCGCCGCGCCGGGACGCCGCGCTCGGCGGTACGCTCGGCCGCGTCGACCGAGCCGTGGTCGGCGCTCAGCGCGACGACGACCGGGACCTTCAGCGCGTCGAGCTTGGCGATGAAGCTGCCGAGCGCGCTGTCGAGTTCCATCAGCTGCTGGCACATCTCGGGTCCCTGCGTACCGTAGCGATGCCCGACATAGTCGATCGCCGACAGGCTGACCGCGAGCACATCGGGAGCCGCACCGCGCCCGAGCTTGGCGCGGTCGAGCAGCTGGCTTGCGAGCGCCAGCGTCACCCGGTCGATCGCCGGCGACGCCCGGAAACGCCGCTTGAAGTCAGGATCGCCAAAGTCGCGGAAGCTCGGCGGCGGCGTCCAGCCGGCAGGCGGGATGCGGTGCTTGATCGTCTCGCCGCCGAAGCGGCTCGGCTGCGGTTCGGGTGTACAGCGCGGATCGGCCTTGCCCCAGCCGGGCGCGCCACCGCGCTTCCAGCTGGCGAAGTAAGCGGCATTGAAGGCGGCTACAGGTTCCAAGCGGTCGAGGTCGCTCATGCCCTTGGGGACGTAGGTGGTGAAACCGTTCTCGTCGTCCCACCAGAAGACGCCGTCGGGATCGTGCCCGGCCATGGTGATCGCAGCGCGGTCCTTGCCCGACACCGCGTAGTTGCGCGATGCCGGATTGGCCGCCTTGAGCCATTCGCCGAACGTTGGCACCTTGAGGTTGGCGGGGCCGCGTGGCTGGCCGTCGCGCTGCGGCACGCGTCCGGCGGGATCGAAGACGCAGTACAGGGTCTTGCCAGTCGCGCGGTCGAACCAAGTATTGCCGACGATGCCGGTCGCGGACGGATGGCGGCCGGTGAGCAAGGTCGAGTGGCCAGGGCAAGTCTCGGTCGCGGCGTGGCTCTGATAGGCGCTCGGGAAGACGACGCCCTCGCGCGCCATGCGCTTCAGCCCGCCGGTAAACCGGTCGCGATACTCGGCGAACAGCGCCGCACTGAACTGATCGAGCGAGATCACCACGAACAGCTTGGGCTGCGTCGGCGGCGGCGCGGCAGCCACGGATGACGCGAACGCTACGCTGATGATGGTGAGCGTCGTCATGAACTTGAGATGCATCTTCATTGGTTCCCCGCTCGGCATGACGCTTTGCGACGCTATGGCTATGTCGATAATGTGACAACCGATGATGCGGCCACCCGTTTAATTGGCTTGATCGACGCGCGAGCAGCATCGGTTCGGATAGCCGCCAGAGCCGCTGGAATTTATTTTTCCCTAATCGAAGGGTAAATGCTTCCGCTCATTCCGATCGAGGTCGAGGAACTCACCGTCCGAGATCACGGATTCTTCGACTTCGCTCGGAATAAGCGGGCTTGGGCTGGATTGGGCTGGCTCCATCAGAGTGAACCTGACCCTACCCTCGCAACACCGCTCCACAAGTCTTCGCCGCTGCCGCGACGATCTTCGCCGACACGGCCTCGATTTCGGCATCGGTGAAGCTGCGCTCGGCGGGTTGCAGCGTGACGGTGACCGCAAGGCTGAGTTTGCCGCCGGCAAGCTCGAAGCGGTCGAACAAGCTCACGCCGGTAATCACCGCCTTGTCGGCACCGCGGACGGCGCGCAGCAAAGTGTCGGCAGCGGTGTCCGCCGCGACCACGAAGGCGAAGTCGCGGCTGACCGGCTGCAGCG
>JAYTHJ010000349.1:0-2441 GCA_043732725.1 Sphingomonadaceae bacterium
ACCGATCTAGCGCTCGCGAAGATTGCCAAGGTGTCGGGCGCGGGCGCCCAGCAGGTGGCGTGGGATGCCGATACCGTTCGCATCCTCGACAGCGCCGAGCAGATCGCAGCAAAAGCGGGCGACAGCGTCGTGCCGGTCGAGCGGCTACTGATGGCGCTGGCGCTGGCGACGACGACCGCAGCGGGCAAGGCGCTGGCGGAGGCCGGCGTCACCGCGGCCGGGCTTAACACCGCAATCGACAGCGTGCGCAAGGGGCGGACGGCCGACAGCGCCAACGCCGAGGCGGGCTTCGACGCGCTGAAAAAATACGCCCGCGACCTGACGCAGGCGGCGCGCGACGGCAAGCTCGACCCGGTGATCGGCCGTGACGAGGAGATCCGCCGGACGATCCAGGTGCTCGCCCGCCGCACCAAGAACAATCCGGTGCTGATCGGCGAGCCCGGCGTCGGCAAGACCGCGATCGTCGAGGGATTGGCGTTGCGCATCGCCAACGGCGACGTCCCCGACGGCATCAAGGACCAGCGGCTGATGTCGCTCGACATGGGCGCGCTGATCGCCGGGGCGAAGTACCGCGGCGAGTTCGAAGAACGGCTGAAGGCGGTGCTCGACGAGGTTCGCGCCGCCGACGCCAACGTCCTGCTGTTCATCGACGAGATGCACCAGCTGGTGGGGGCGGGCAAAGCCGAGGGCGCGATGGACGCCGGTAACCTGCTCAAGCCGGCACTGGCGCGCGGCGAGCTACACTGTATCGGCGCGACCACGCTCGCCGAATACCGCAAGTACATCGAGAAGGATGCCGCGCTCGAACGCCGCTTTCAGCCGGTGTTCGTCGGCGAGCCGACGGTCGAGGACACCATCTCGATCCTGCGCGGGCTGAAGGAGAAGTACGAGCTGCACCACGGTGTCCGCATCACCGATGCCGCGATCGTTGCCGCCGCGACATTGTCGAACCGCTATATCGCCGACCGCTTCCTGCCCGACAAGGCGATCGACCTGATGGACGAGGCGGCGTCACGCTTGCGCATGGAGGTCGAGTCGAAGCCCGAGGAGATCGAGAATCTCGATCGCCGGACGATGCAGCTCAAGATCGAGCGTGAGGCGTTGAAGCGCGAGACCGACCGTCCGTCGCAAGACCGGCTGGCGGCGCTCGAAACCGAGCTCGCCAACCTCGAGGAGCAGTCGCGCGAGCTGACCGCGCGCTGGCAGGCCGACAAGGACAAGCTGGCGGCGGCGACGCACATCAAGGAGCAGCTCGACGCCGCCCGGCTCGAGGTCGAGCAAGCGCAGCGCAGCGGCAACTACGCCCGCGCTGGCGAACTTACCTACGGCACCGTGCCCGGCCTCGAACGCGAGCTGGTCGAGGCCGAGAGCGCGACCGCCTCGGCGATGGTGCGCGAGGAGGTGACAGCGGAAGACATCGCCGGGGTCGTATCCCGCTGGACCGGTGTTCCCGTCGACAAGATGCTCGAGGGCGAGCGCGCCAAGCTATTAGGAATGGAGGATGTGCTCAACGACCAGGTCATCGGCCAGCAGCTGGCGGTCCACGCGGTTGCCGCGGCGGTGCGCCGCTCCCGGGCGGGGATGCAGGATGCCAACCGGCCGCTCGGCAGCTTCCTGTTCCTCGGGCCGACCGGCGTCGGCAAGACCGAGCTGACCAAGGCACTGGCGCGGTTCCTGTTTGACGATCCGACCGCGATGGTGCGGATCGACATGAGCGAGTTCATGGAAAAGCACGCCGTCAGCCGGCTGATCGGGGCACCGCCGGGCTATGTCGGCTATGAGGAGGGCGGCGCGCTGACCGAAGCCGTGCGCCGACGCCCGTATCAGGTGATCCTGTTCGACGAGGTCGAGAAGGCGCACCCCGACGTCTTCAACGTGCTGCTGCAGGTGCTAGATGACGGGCGACTGACCGACGGCCAGGGGCGCACGGTCGATTTCACCAACACGCTGATTATCCTCACGTCGAACCTTGGATCGCAATATATTGCGGCGCTGCCCGACGGTGCGAGCGTCGCCGAGGTCGAGCCTAAGGTGATGGAGATGGTGCGCGCGCACTTCCGCCCCGAGTTCCTCAACCGCTTGGACGAGATCATCCTGTTCAATCGGCTAGCGGCCGAGCATATGGGGCGCATCGTCGATCTGCAGGTGGCGCGCGTCGCCGCCATGCTCGCCGACCGCAAGGTGACACTCGACCTCACCGATGCCGCGCGGCGCTGGCTGGCGCGGGTCGGCTACGACCCCGTATACGGCGCGCGGCCCTTGAAGCGCACCGTGCAGAAATACCTGCAAGACCCGCTCGCCGACCGCATTCTCGCAGGCGAGGTTGCCGACGGCAGCACGGTCCACGTCGACGAGGGCGACGGGCGGCTGGTGCTGGCGGCTTAGTCCGCCGGCAGCGATCCAGCCGCCTCGCCGCGATGGGCGAACGATGCCCGACTATT
>JAYTHJ010000350.1:0-2432 GCA_043732725.1 Sphingomonadaceae bacterium
TTTTGTCATGATGTGCCTCCTTCAGCCTGAGGGAAACGAAGGACGCCCGATTGGTGTCCGGAGCGCGTAGGATAATTCGAAAGTGCGAGACGATTCCGGTAGCGTGGCATAGCCGGATGAGCCGCAGCTGCTCTGAGATCCACGGAAACGATCCCGACCGTCGGTTCTCTAGTCTCCGCCGAAACGGCCATTCGCCATATCTGCCGCGGACATAGATCTGCTTGCGCGCCGCAGCGGCTGACGCTTGAGTTACGTCACCGCATCAAGAACATGTTCGCCGTGCTTCAGACGCTCGTGAACCATACCTTGAACCAGCGCGCGGATATCAGAGATGCGGGTGGTACACTGATTTCCCGCATTTCGGCGATGGCGAGTCCAATCGACCTATTGACCCAATCGGATTGGCAGGTTGCCCCGCTGGAGGAAGTCATCCGCAATGCGCTCGCTCATCGGGAGCAGTTTTCCGGCCGCGTCCACATCAATGGTCCTGCTGTCAGCATCCCTTCCGGCCCCGCAGTACGAATGGCACCTTCGGATCGGCGAACAGCGACACCTGCCGATTTCTCGATGGCCTTACCGTAGCGTTTGCCGATGAGCGACGCCGCCGCGATGGCCAAGGCCGATGCGGCAAGCCCCGCGATCGTGCGCCATCGACGTGATGGCGAGCTAAATATCTGATGGGATTGAGTGTTCATGGCTTTCTAACTTCGCCGGCGCTTACCCAGACTTAGCGATAGGCCGCAAATCTGACGACGAGCGCAAGCATCACGATCCCGACGGGCACGGCGATGAGGATCCAGCGGCGAGCAAGGGTCCGAAGGATGATTTCGCCGCCTCGCACATCCTGGGCTGCATAATGCGGACCTTCTGCCGACGCGAGCCGTTCATCGGCTTTCCGTCAGTCATTCGCTATACAGCATCAACTCGCCTTCGATCGGCACGTTCCGTCGCGGAACTGCAGCACTAACTAACTGTTAACCTATGGTTTCCAGGTTGATCGGGAGCGCCATGAAGGATAACCCGAAACAGCGCGCCGCAATGGTAGAAGCGCAGATAGCCCGTCGCGGCGTGCTCGATCCTCACGTGCTGAATGCCATGCGCGAGGTACCGCGCGAGCGCTTCGTCGATGACGCGATGCTCGAATTCGCCTATGAGGATTCGCCCCTGCCGATCGCCGAAGGGCAGACGATTTCTCAGCCCTATATCGTTGCGGTCATGATCGAGGCGGCCGAAATCCGACCCGGCGATCGCGTCCTCGAAATCGGCTGCGGCTCGGGATACGCCGCCGCGGTCATCAGCCGGATCGCCGACGACGTGTTTACAATCGACCGCCATGTTGCGCTGGTCGATGTAGCCCAAGCGCGCTTCGATGCACTCGGCTATGATAATATCGAGACACGGGCAGGCGACGGAACGCTCGGCTGGCCCGATGCCGCGCCCTTCGATGCGATCCTGGTCGCCGCCGACGGACCCGAGGTCCCGCAGAGTCTGCGCGAACAGCTCGAGATCGGCGGCCGGCTCGTCATTCCAGTCGGGGATCCGGATTATGGCCAGCGCCTGGTGAAAATGACCCGCCGCTCGGCAAGCGAGTTTGACGAGGATGACCTGGGTGCCGTCGCTTTCGTGCCGTTAATCGGCGAGCAGGGTTGGAAGGACGGGCTCAGGAGCACGCGATCTTTGCCGGAGGCGCAGAAGGCAGCGCCGACGCTTATCGCTGAGGCGGCTGAACGATTGCCCGACATAGACGATCCAACCTTTGGCGAAATGTTTGATCGGTTCGGCGATGCCAAGGTGGTGCTGTTGGGCGAGGCGAGCCATGGCACGTCCGAGTTCTATCGCGCTCGCGCCGCCATCACTCGTCGACTGATCGAGCGCCATGGCTTTACGATCGTCGCGGTCGAGGCCGACTGGCCGGATGCGGCGACGATCGACCGTCAGGTTCGTGGACAGCCGCCTCTCAAAGGCACCGAGCCGCCGTTTCGGCGCTTCCCGACGTGGATGTGGCGCAACACCGAGGTGAAGGCGTTCACCGACTGGCTGACCACGTACAACAAGGGGCGCGACCCGGACGCTCAGGCCGGCTTCTATGGGCTCGACCTCTACAATCTTTCGGGTTCGATCGAGGCGGTGATCGGTTATCTCGACAAGGCCGATCCGGCAGCCGCCGACGTGGCGCGCGAGCGTTATGGCTGTCTCACGCCATGGGCGAGCGATCCCGCAGTCTACGGCCGCGTTGCCAGCCGCAGCGGCTTCGCGCTTTGCGAGGATGCGGTGGTCAGAATGCTGCGCGAACTGCTCGACCGAAAGATCGAGTACACCCGCCAGGACGGTGCAAGTTTCCTCGACGCCGCCCAGAATGCGCGGCTTGTGAAGAGCGCCGAGCGCTATTACCGGGTGATGTATCACGGTGCGGCCGAGAGCTGGAATCTGCG
>JAYTHJ010000351.1:0-2420 GCA_043732725.1 Sphingomonadaceae bacterium
GCTGAGCACCGCACTGGTGTTGGTCTTGTATGGCCGCTTGTCGTGGCTGAAGCGGATATCGCGATTGAGCCGGAACATCGAGGTTTTCGGATCGCCCGACAGCGGCACATCATGCACCGCCAACGCGAGGCTGAGCGAGCTGACCAGCGCCGCCATCGGCTGCTGGATATCGTGATCGTAGCGCGCCTTGTTGGCGTGGAACCAATCGCGGTTGTTGTTAGCATCGAGCTCGGTAAAGAAGCGCAGCGCGTGGGGTCCGAAACCTTCGAACGGTGGTACCGCTACGGTGCTGGCTTTGACTGACTTGACCGGCACGCTGGTTCCTCTCTGCTTATTTGATCACGTAATCGAAGCTGATCGAACCGTTGGCGGGGAGCGTCATGCGAAAGATCGGGCGGCCGTCTTTCATGCCAACCGGCAGCGTCGCTGCGACGACCCGAGACTCGTCGTACTTGCGCAGTCGCAGTTCGAAGGCAACCGGGCGGCTGGTCGCGTTACTGATGGCGACGCGTTCGAGTTTGGTGCCCACGGTCCATGCCGCGGTGATTTCAGCCGTCAGGTCGCGGCGCTCGACAGCGCCGCTCGCCCCGACAAGCCACGTCTGCTCGACCTGCACATCGGCTGCAACACCGACGTCGAGATCGAAGGTTTCACCCTCGGCGGTGTCGCGCAGGTCGGCGCCGCCCGCAAAGCCGGTGCGTGCGCCGATGGTCTGGAACAGCGCGACATGCCCCGACGGCAGCGGCAAGCCGAGGTGGTTCGCCGCTGTGTTGGTGAAGCGCAGCACACTCCGCGCGGCGATCGCGGGCAGGTTGCCGATCGGATTGATGTTCGCGACATACACCCGGTCGAACGCGACGCCGTGCCGGTCGAGCAGCCGCGTCTGCTTTGCCTGCCGCGATGCAACGGTGGTCGGGTACGGAACCCGGTAGAGCTTGAGGTCGCCAAGCTGCTCTGGCGGTGGCGGCGCAGCGGGGGCGGGCGGGTTCTGCATCATCGCCATCGGCGCTTTGCGGCGCATGGCGGTGACCATGATCGCGTCCGCGGCCGTGGCGATGCCGAACGGGCTGACCATCACGATGTCGGGCTGGTCCACCGTGTCGCTGGTCGTGCCTTGCGGCCAGCAGCGCGCCAGCACGGTCGGCACCGCGACCGGCTCGACGGCGCTGTCGACGCGATTGAGCCGCCCGGCGATGATCTGCGTCGCCGCTGCCTTCAGGCTCTCGCCGTTGCCGTTGGCGAGCGTGATCCACGCCGACAGGTCGAGCGTCCGGCCGTTGGGCGCGACCTTGGCGGTATAATCCGCCGACCAGTCGAAACCGTCGGCAAGATACGACAGCGTTACCGTCGCAGTCACCGCGTGCGGCGCGTGCGTCGTCACAGACAATGTCGGCACCGATGACAGCCAGGCCGGAATGCGGCTAAACGCGAAAGTTTCAGGCAACCCGGAGCAGCGCAGCGCCTCGACGCCCGCCGCGGTCGCGAAGACGACCCCGTCGGGGCTAGCCGAGCGGATCGTCGCGGGCACGCGGCTGGTCATGCCAGTCCTGCGGTTGGTTCGCACCAGCGTCACGTCGGTGTTGACCGCGGCTTGCAGCAGCGCCGCGGGCGACACCACGGCGGCATCGCGGTTCTTTTCGATGACGCCGTCGGGCAGCCCGGTAACGATCGCCGACTCGCTGCGGATACCGCCGACGACGCCCTCGAAGCGCAGCCGCGTCGTGCCGGCGGGCAGATGCACTGTGCGCGTCTCAGTGATCAGCGCAAAGCCGCCGAGCGCGTTCAGGTCGAGCGTGCCGCCGTTGCGGTACGGCGCACGATAGATCGACACCGCCACCGCGCTCGGCGGCGACGCGGCAATATCGGCGGCGGCCAGAGCGGTCGTTAAAAGTTCGGTGGCATCGACCGCAATCGCACCAGCAACAGCGCCCAGCGCTGCCAGCAAAATCGCGATCGACCGGGTCCGCACGCTGCGGCTCAGTACCGCGACTCGAACGTCGCGTTGACCTCGGTGGTGCCGTTCGCCGGCACGCTCACCTCCCATGTCGCAGTGTCGGCATCGGTGCGGCGGCTCTTCAGCGTCTCGGTGACGATCCTGGTGTCGCCCCACAGGCCGCTCTGGATCAGATTTACCGTCACCGCCTTCGGCAGCGCGTTGGTCAGCGAATAATGCATCGTCGTGCGCCAGCGCGTCGCCCCAAGCTTCTCGCGCTTGTCGACGGCGCTTTTGATCTTGACGTCGAAGGCATCGCCGGTACTCAGCGACAGCGTCGACCCCATCGGCGTGTGGTCGATCCGGCTCTCGCCGATAAACTGCGGCGAACCGCGCTTGTCGCGCATGTAGAAGCGCACGATACCCGCTGGCAGTTGGTCGCCGAGCCCGCCCTTGGCGCTGTTGCTGAACTGATAGATCGAGGCGG
>JAYTHJ010000352.1:0-2417 GCA_043732725.1 Sphingomonadaceae bacterium
GCGACGTAATCGGCGACCGGCATAATGCGGTGTCCAAGCGCCGGGACGTCGGCCGCGACGACGATCCGCGAGGCGATCGTCAGCACGCCGCCGTTGCCCATCGCATCGCGCGCGTTCACCGCGAGATTGACGATGACTTGCTCGAGCTGGCCCGGGTCGACCCGGACCAGCGGCAGCTCGCGCGGCGCCATCGTGACGACGAGCTCGACGCCAGGACCGAGCAGGCGCAGCAGCAGCGGCTTGACGCCGGTGATGACCTGATCGATGTCGAGCAGCTGCGGGCGCAGCGTCTGCTGCCGCGCGAACGCCAGCAGCTGCCGGACGAGATCGGCGGCGCGGTTACCGTTTTGCCGGACCTGGTCGATGTCATCGTAATCCCGGTCGCTGGGCGAGTGGCGCGCCAGCAGCTCATCGCACAGGCCGAGCACGGCGGTTAGGATATTGTTGAAATCGTGCGCGATGCCGCCCGCCAACTGGCCAACGGCCTGCATCTTGGTGATCTGCGCGACCTGCTGCTCGAGCCGCAGTTGCTCGCGAATATCGCGTACCGCGACGAGCACGGCGAAGCCCCAGCCGGGCGGTGCGGCGGCGAGCGTCAGCGCGACATTCTCGTCGGGGCGCAGCGCGAGGCGGATACGGCATTCCTGCGGCTCGGGACTGCCGGTCAGCACGAGTGCGATCGCGGCGTGCAGCCGGGCGCGGTCGTCCTCGACGGCGAGCTGCGAGAGACCGCCGTTATCCGGGTGGCAGCGGCCGCCGACGGTTTCGGCGAATGCGTCGTTGGTCATGATGCAGTCGCCGCCGGCATCGATCAGCGCCAGCCCGAGCGGCAGCGCATGCAGGATGGCGATGCCCTGCGGCGACAGCTCGACGGTCGATCCGTCGGGCGCGCCGGCTAGCACGGCAAGGTCAGCGAGCACGGCGGCAGCAGCGGTATCAGCCATAGCGCTGTTCGCTCCACGGATCGCCCGTGTTGTGATAGCCGCGGATTTCCCAGAACCCCGGCGCGTCGGCGGTGGCGAACTCGATCCGCTTGAGCCACTTGGCCGATTTCCACAGATAATAGCGCGGCATGATCAGCCGCACCGGCCCGCCATGCTCGCGGCTCAGCGGCACGCCATCGTGGCTGTGCGCCAGCAGGCAATCGGCATCGGCGAAATGTTCGAGCGCGACGTTGGTAGTGTAGCCGTCGTAGCCGTACAGGATAACATGGCGCGTCGCGGGCAGCGGTTGAACGGCGTCGAGCAGATGACGTGTGGATACCCCGGTCCAGCGGTTGTCGTAGCGCGACCACGCGGTGACACAGTGGATATCCGAGATGTCCTCGAACGCCGGCTGGTCGAGCAACGTTGCGAAATCCCATGTCGCCGGCGCGGCGACCGCGCCGTCGATCTTGAGCCGCCAATCGTCCTGCGCCACGTCGGGCTGAATGCCGAGATCGAGTACGGGCCAGTCCTTGACCAGCCGCTGCCCCGGCGGCAGGCGATCAGTGGCCGGGTCGCTGTCCCTGCCGGTCAGCAGCCGTCCGGCGCGCGCCCACGCCTGCTTGGTGGCAATGAGCTTGTCCTTGAGGCCATCGGGCATGGGCGGGATCCTTTCGTTCGTACCGGTCTAAACGCGAAATGCTAAGAAAAGGGCTCCATCGACCGCCCCCCCCTACTCCGCCCGGATCAGCCCTAGGTGCCGGAGCAACGGCGTCATCGTCAGTCCCTGCACGAAGATCGAGAACGCCACGACCGCAAACGCCACCGTGATCACCGTCGCGCGACCGGGCAGGTCTTGAGGCAGCCCGAGTGCGAGGCCGAGCGCCAGTGCGCCGCGCAGACCGCCCCAGACGAGGATATGCTGGTGGCGGATGTCGACCTTCAATTTCGAGCGCCAGAACGACATCGACAGCGGATAGATTGCGATCGCGCGCCCGGCCAGTACGACCACGACAGCGACCGCCGCGGGCCAGAGCACGTCGAGGAAAGGCTGCCGGGCAGTTTGCGCACCGAGCAGCAGGAAAATAAGCGAATCGGCGAGAAACGCCAGATAGGCCCAATAGGCGTAGACCGAGACGCGGCCGCGTTCGGTGCTCGAGCCGAGTTCCTTCGAGTTGCCGACGATCAGCCCGGCAGTCAGCGTCGCGAGCACCCCTGACATCGCAAGCCGGTCGGCGATCAGGAACGAGCCATAGGCGATCAGCGTCGTCAGCGTTAGCTCGACGACGCTGTCGGCGGTGCGTCGCGCGAGCAGCAGCAGCAGCAACGCGATGCTCGCCCCGCAGGCGACGCCGCCGAGAATCATCCAGACCAGCGAGCCGCCGATCGATCCGATACCGCTCGACCTCCCCCCCGCGACCGCGAGAACGACGGCGAAAGCGACCGCGGCGGTGCCGTCGTTGAACAGGCTTTCGCTCTCGACGAGCAGATGCA
>JAYTHJ010000353.1:0-8187 GCA_043732725.1 Sphingomonadaceae bacterium
CCGATCCGCGCCGCTTCGCTCCGGCTGCCGCCATCATAAATCGCCGCCAGCGTCCGAAGCCGGCGAACCTGCCCGCCATCGCGGCTCAGATGCGCATGCCGCCGCCGTGAAGCCGTCCCGCAAACCGACCGCGGCTGCCATCGCAACCTCCCTCGAAAGGGAATGGTGAATCACATCAGCGCCCGCGCGGGAATCCCCCGCGTGAGTCAGGCTTCACGAACGTTGGTATTAGTCGTCGTTCCCGCCGAGGTAGAAGCGCTCGACCGCCCGCAAGCGGTCGTCGAGCTCGTACACCAGCGGCTTGCCGGTCGGAATCTCGATCCCGGCGATGTCGGCGTCGGAGATGCCCGACAGGTGCTTGACCAGCGCCCGCAGCGAATTGCCGTGCGCCGCAATGACGACGCGCTCGCCGCGGCGTAGCGCCGGGACAATGGCGCTGTCCCAATAGGGCAGCACGCGGGCGATCGTATCCATGAGGCTCTCAGTCGCCGGGACAGCGACTCCGGCATAGCGCCGGTCGGCCGACAGGTCATACGCCGAGCCCGGCTCCATCGGCGGCGGCGGCACGTCGAAGCTGCGCCGCCATTCGTGGACCTTGGCGTCGCCGTGCGCTGCCGCGGTTTCGGTCTTGTTAAGCCCGGTCAGCCCGCCGTAATGCCGCTCGTTGAGCCGCCAGTCCTTGGTCACCGGCAACCACAACCGGTTCATTTGATGCAGCATCAGATGGAGCGTGAGGATGGCGCGCGTCTGCACGCTGGTGAAGCACCGATCGAAGTCGTACCCCGCCTCGCGCAGCGCGATTCCGGCCGCAACCGCCTCATCGACGCCCTTGGGGGTGAGATCGACGTCCCACCAGCCGGTGAAGCGATTCTCGAGGTTCCACACGCTCTGGCCGTGGCGGATCAGGACGAGAGTAGCCATACGGGTGCGCTTAGCGCAGCCGCTCCGTCACCGCCAGCGCCGCCGCGATGCAGTCGCGCCCCAACGCCATCGACCGCTCGGGCGACCAGCCGTGGACCGGGTCGGGCAATCCGGCGGCGTCCTTGAACGGCATCTCGAGCGTCATCGCCAAGCAGCCGAACTCGTTCGCCAGCGCATTGGTGCTCATCGTCAAATTGGCTGAGCCGGGCTTCGACGGTGGATAACCGATGCGCGTCTGGAAGTCGGGTGATAGCCTCGCCAAGGTCGTCTTATACTCGGTGAGCAGGGCCAGTTGACGGTCGGTGATGTTCGGAATGCCTTCGAAGCCGGCGATGAAGTTGTGCGGCAACGTCTCGTCGCCGTGGACATCCATCGCCAGATCGACCCCGGTGACGCGCATCCGGGTGAGAACGTGCAGCACCTCGGGTGAGCGCTCGCATGTCGGCGCATGCCATTCGCGATTGAGGTTCACGCCTGCGTAGTTAGTACGCAGGTGGCCGCGCGCGCTGCCGTCGGGGTTCATATTGGGGACCAGATAGATGGTCGCGAGCTGACGCAGCCGCCGGGCTACCGGATCGCCGGAGTCGACCAGGCGATCAAGCGCGCCCTCCATCCACCACTCGGCCATCGTTTCGCCGGGATGTTGGCGCGCATAGAACCACAGCCTGAGCGGGCCGTCGCCGACGGTGACAAGATCGAGCGCGCGCCCTTCGATCGTCGTCCCGAGCATCTCGGTGCGCACGCCGGCCGCCGCGCCGATACGAGCCAACAGATCATGGTGTCGCTCGGCACTATACGGCGCGAAATAGGCTAGCCAGACGCTATCGGCAGACGGCGTCAGCGGTATCGTCAGCACGCCGTCAGCGAAGGTCGTCGGAACGCGCGTCCAGTTCACCCGGTCGGTCGAGATGCAGGCGCGATAGTCGGTCCAGCCGCCCGGATATGCGGAACCGCCTGCATTCATCAGCCGCAGCGTGCATGCGATGCCGCGGGCACCGCTGAGCCTGAAGTGGAACCACTGGTAGAACTCCGACTCGCGGTCGGGCCGGATCGCGAGATCGAAGTTAGCGCCGTCGGCTTTCAGGACAGCGATGTTACCGCTGTCAAATGCGGCAGAAATGGTGATGTTCAAGCGTTTGCCTTAACGTGACTGCGGGTAATGGGCGGTCACCCCCGACCGCCCTGGGAAGTCGGCGAGCATCGCGTGGGCGAGTGCGGGGACCGCCGCGCTCAGCGAGCTTTTCGGGTCGCGGCCGCTGGTCAGGTCCGTCGCCGTGCCCTCCCAGATCAGCGACTCGTCGGCGCGGCGCTTGAGCTTGATCGACAGCGTGTTGAACCTAGTCTCGTCGATCCGGCCCTTACCGACCGGGGCCGACACACCGACGCCGCCGCCAACCGCGTTGTTGCCGCCGAAACTCGCCCCGCCGAGGCCGAAGCCAATGCGAAACGGCGACGGGCGCTGCACCGCATGCGACTGCTGCGTGATGCTGACCGCGGCGAGATAGGTGGCGCTGCCGGGGGCGACCGCCGTCTCGAAGCCGATGCGCGCCATCTCACTCGCGATCGCGGCCGCATAGGTGCGGAACTCGAGGCTTTGCGCGACGACCGGATCTGTCGCGACGATGGCGACGCTGGCGCGCGGCACCGGCTGGTTCAGGTGAAACCGTGTCACCTCGATGCCGCTGCCGGTCGCGCACGCTGCGAGCAGCAGCGCAGCGGACACCGGGATGAACAGCGGACGGAAGTCAGGCATGAAACGAAATCCTCTGATAAGGCTTATACGCGCACATTCAACGCACACAATTACGGACGGTCGCATCGGTGCGACGCTTGAGTTTGGAGAGAGCAATGAGTTCAACAGCGCCGGCGGCTTCGACCAGCGTCCTCGTCACCGGTGGCGCAGGCTACATCGGCAGCCATGCCGTGCTGGCACTGCGCGATGCCGGCTGCCGGGTCGCGGTGATCGACGATCTGAGCACCGGTTGCCGGGTGGCGGTTCCAGACGGCGTCAGTTTCTATGGCGGCGATGTCGCCGACGGCGCGCTCGTTGCGCGTATCATCGCCGCCGAGCAGATCACCGCGATCATGCACTTCGCCGGCTCGATCATCGTGCCCGAGTCGGTCACCGATCCGCTCAAATACTACCGCAACAACACCGCCGCGAGCCGGGCGTTGATTGAGGCGGCGGTGATCGGCGGCGTCAAGCACTTCCTGTTCTCGTCGACCGCGGCGGTCTACGGCATGCCCGACGCGATGCCGATCGCCGAGGACAGCCGCAAGGCACCGGTCAACCCGTACGGCAATTCGAAGCTGATGACCGAGACGATGCTCGCCGACGTCGCCGCGGTGTGTCCGATGAATTTTGGCGCGCTGCGCTATTTCAACGTCGCCGGAGCCGATCCCGCCGGGCGCGGCGGTCAATCGACCGCCGCGGCGACGCACCTGATCAAGGTCGCAGTCGAAGCGGTGCTGGGCAAACGCTCCGGGGTCGGGGTCTACGGCACCGATTACGCCACCCCCGACGGCACCGGGGTACGCGATTACATTCACGTCAGCGACCTCGCCGACGCGCATGTCGCAACATTGGCAGCATTGATTGCCGAACCGACGCGCTCGCTGACGCTGAACTGCGGCTATGCCCGCGGTTTTTCGGTACTCGAAGTCCTTGACGCGGTCGACCGGGTCGCAGGCGTCCAAGTGCAGCGGACGATGAGCCCGCGCCGCGCCGGCGATCCGGCCGAGCTGGTCGCTGACAACCGGCGAATCCTCGCGACGCTCGACTGGCAGCCCAAGCGCGCCGACCTCGACACCATCGTAGCCGATGCGTTGGCGTGGGAGCGCAAGCTGGCCGGGCTGACCAATCGCTAACGCCGGCTTCAGGTTGACTTGCGGCGCGCCCTCCCATAACTGCTCTTCATCGGGGCCCGGCCCCACACATGACTCAACGGACGCCCGCCATGAAGGTTCGCAACTCGCTCAAGTCGCTCAAGAGCCGTCACCGCGATTGTCAGGTCGTGCGGCGACGAGGGCGCACTTATGTGATCAACAAGACCAACCGCCGCTTCAAGGCACGCCAAGGCTGATCGTTTGGATGTCGGCTGCTTGTCATGCATCCGCATGCGGTGGTCTTCGACGTCGGTAAGGTCCTTTACGACTGGGACCCGCGCTTTCTCTACGCCAAGCTGATCGCCGATCCGGTCGAGCTCGACTGGTTTCTGGGGAACGTCGTTACGTACTCTTGGCATTTCCAGCACGATGCCGGCCGTCCGGCCGCGAACACTACCGCCGAGTTGAGCGCTGCCTTCCCCGATCATGCCGCGTTGATCGCGGCTTACGTGCCGCGCTGGCTCGAGACGATCCCAGCGCCGATGCCGGGTATGATCCTGCTGGTCGACGAGCTCGCCGCGCGGGGCGTGCCGCTTTATGCCATTACCAACTTCAGTGCCGAGTTCTGGCCGCGCTTCCGGACCACCGCGCCGGTGTTCGACCATTTCCGCGACATAGTCGTCTCGGGCGAGGAGCGGCTGACGAAGCCCAATCCGGCGATCTATGCGCTCGCCATGCGGCGCTTCGGTTTGGGGCAGGGCGAGGCGGTATTCATCGATGACCGGGCGGATAACGTCGCCGCTGCGGATGCGGCGGGGCTGATCGGACATGTGTTCACCGGTGCAGTTCAGCTACGGGGGTGGCTGACGGGACAGGGCGTGCTTCGCCCCGACTGATCGCTTTATCCACTTCAGCGTACATGCCCCTCCAGCTCCTTGCCGCTCAGCCGCACGACGTGCAGGACGTTGGTCGTCCCCGGTGTCGAGAACGGCACCCCCGCGATCAGCACCAGCAGGTCGCCTCCGGCCGCGATCGCCGTCCGTAGCGCCATGCGCTTCGACTTGGCGACCATCTCCTCGAACGCATGGACATCGCGGGTGACGACCGCGTGAACGCCCCACACCAGCCCCATTCGGCGCGCCGTGGCGCGTGCCGGCGTCAGGCACAGGATCGGCACCGCGGCGCGTTCGCGGGCGGCACGGCGCGCGGTCGAGCCCGAGATCGTGAAGCACGCGATCGCCCGCGCACCAATTGTCTGCGCGATCTGTGCCGCCGCCGCCGAGATCGCGTCCGCCGTCGTCGGCTCGGTGACGGTCGCGGTGAAGTGCACCCGGGCGTAATAGAGCGGGTCGGCTTCGACTTGGCAGGCGATCGCGTCCATCATCGCGACCGCCTCGACCGGCCACGCGCCCGCGGCGCTCTCGGCCGACAGCATCACCGCGTCCGCCCCGTCGTAGATCGCGGTAGCGACGTCGCTGACTTCGGCGCGCGTCGGCGACGGCGAGACGATCATGGATTCGAGCATCTGGGTGGCGACGACGACCGGCTTGCCCGCCGCGCGCGCCATCGCGACGATGCGCTTCTGCGCCGGCGGGACCTGCTCGGGTGGCAGCTCGACGCCGAGATCGCCGCGCGCGACCATTACCGCATCAGCAAGCTCGAGAATCTCGGCGAGCCGCTCGAGCCCGGCGGGCTTCTCGATCTTCGCCAGCAGCGCCGCCTTGCCGCCGATTAGCGCGCGCGCTTCGGCGACGTCCTCGGGCCGCTGGACGAAGCTCAGCGCAATCCAGTCGACATTATGGTCGAGCGCGAACGCGAGGTCGGCGCGGTCCTTGACCGTCAACGCGGGCAGCGGGACGACGACGTCGGGGACGTTGACGCCCTTGTTGTTCGACAGCCAGCCGCCGACTTCGACCCGTGTGTCGATCCGCACCGCATCGACCGCGGTGACGCGCAGGACCAGCTTGCCGTCGTCGAGCAGCAGTCGGGCGCCGGGCAGCAGCGCCGCGAATAGCTCACGGTGCGGCAGCTGGACACGCCCGGAATCGCCCGGCGTCGCGTCGAGATCGAGCCTGAACGCCGCCCCTTTGACTAGCTCGACGCGGCTTTCGGCGAAGCTGCCGACACGCAGCTTGGGGCCTTGCAGGTCGGCGAGGATCGTCAGCGGCCGTCCGAGCTCCTTCTCGAGCCCCCGGATATTGGCGATCAGCTCGGCCCGGGCTTCGGGCGTGCCATGGCTCATATTGACTCGGAACGCGTCCGCGCCGGCGGTGATCAGCGCGCGGATCATCGCGGGCGTCCGCGACGCAGGCCCGAGCGTCGCCAGTATCTTCACCTTGCGGCGGCGTGGTGCCAGCGTCATCGATTGCTCCCGGGCCCGCCACCTGAATGACAGCGCCGGTAGCGTTTCGATCCAGCCAGAACAAGCGCTAAACCCGTCAACGATACTTTTTCGGGCTCCGTAAGCGCCCGTTCGTCGCCGGCTTTGGCGACTCTTTCGATACACCCCATTCGGCCGCGTCATCCCAGTTTGGCAACTCTTTCGACACACCCGGTTCGAGGCTGGCCAGGCAGATGTGCAGCATTGACGGGTGCCTCGGCTTGAAGTCGACCTTGGATGAACTAACAAGCATATGTGTCCCGAAGCGAGCTTCTGAAACGCGCATCGAGCCGGAGACAATAACCGAAAAGGTTCGTTCTGTCAAGCTAGACTTTACTCGCCGGGCCAAAAGGAAACACCCATGGACGACCGCACACGTGACAAGCTCGAAGCCGCTGCTTTCCGCCGCCTGACCGGCCTGCTGCGGCACCGCACCGACGTTCAGAATGTCGAGCTGATGGGAGCGGGCGGATTCTGCCGCAATTGCCTCTCCGACTGGCTCGCCGAAGCGGCCGCCGAGCAGGGTATCGCGCTCGACAAGGAAGCGGCGCGCGAGTGGGTCTACGGCATGCCGTATGCCGATTATAAGGCGAAGCATCAAACCCCGGCGACCGCCAAGCAACTCGCCCGCATGGCCGGCAGCGTCGAACGCAACCATCGCGAGGCGGCGCTCGACGAAGCGCTCGACGAGAGCTTTCCCGCGAGCGATCCGGCGAGCCTCACCCAGCCTCGCTAGCGCGGCTGACAGGTACATCTTAACCCGTTGTATCTGATCGATGCCTACACAATCCCGCTCATCCCGACCGAAGTCGAGGGACCCACGGAGTGTGGATCGTGCGTCCCTCGACTTCGCTCGGGATGAGCGGATTGGGGTATCTCCACGAAAGCGAGACGCCAAGTGCTTGCCCGCACCGGCGCGGCGGTTAAGGTGCGCGCGATGTGGCAGCTTTATCAATATCCTCTATGCCCGTTCTCGCGGAAGGTGCGCATCGTCTGCGCCGAAAAGGGCGTCGTGGTCGAACTGGTCCGCGAACTGCCGTGGGACCGTCGCGACGGCTTCGCCAAGCTGAACGCCGCCGGTCAGACCCCGGTGCTCGTCGACGGCAGCCTGATCCTTGCGGATTCGAGCGCCATCGTCGAATATCTCGAGGAAACGATCGAGCGCACGCCGCTGATGGGCAGCGGCGCGCTCGAACGCGCCGAAACCCGACGCCTGAGCGCGTGGTTCGACCAGAAGTTCTATTCCGAAGCGGTCGTGCCGTTGCTCGCCGAGCGCATGTTCAAGCGCGTCGTCAGCCGTCAGCCGCCCGACGCCGCGACGCTGCGCTCCGCCGCTCGCGCCGTCGAAGGCCATCTCGACTATCTTGACGACCTGCTCGACCATCGACGTTGGGTCTCAGGGATCGCATTCGGCGTCGCCGACATCGCGGCGGCGGCGCAGATCTCGATCGCCGACTACCTCGGCGGCATCGACTGGCTCGGTCACGACGCGACTCGGCAATGGTATATGGCGGTCAAGTCGCGCCCGAGCTTCCGGCCATTGCTCGCCGAACGCATGGAAAGCCTGCCGCCGCCGCCGCACTACGACAAGCTGGATTTCTGAGCGTCGATGCCCGAGCTTCCCGAAGTCGAGACCACTGTCCGCGGCCTGCGCGTCGTGCTGACCGGCGAACGGCTGGCGGCGGTGGCGCTACACCGGGCCGATCTGCGCCGCGCCTTCCCTCACGGCCTCGTCCAGCGGCTGGTCGGGGCGCGCATCACCGGCATCGAGCGCCGCGCCAAATACGGGCTGATCGCCACCGATCGCGATGACACTCTGGTTTTCCACCTCGGCATGTCGGGGCGGATGCGGCTCGATCCGGCCGCCATCGGCAAGCACGACCATGTCGTCTTCACCACCGACACCGCGCGCGTCGTGGCGTTCAACGACGCGCGCCGCTTCGGCTCGCTCGACCTCGTCGCGACCGACGCACTGGCCAGCTATCCGCCGTTCGCCGGACTTGGCCCCGAGCCGTTCGGGGCGGCGCTGACGCCCGCCTATCTGCGGGCGGCGTTCGCTG
>JAYTHJ010000354.1:0-8173 GCA_043732725.1 Sphingomonadaceae bacterium
CGCCCCGGCGCGATCGCGCCGACATCGGCGGTGCGCCCGAGCGCTTCGGCGGCGTTGGCGGTGGCGGCCTCGATTGCCTGCAGCGGCGTCATTCCCCACGTCACCATCGTGGCGAACTGGCGCGCGTTGGTGCCGTGCGGATAGACCCCTGCGTCGGTGCCGAAAACCATCTTGACGCCCGCCTTGACGGCGCGGCGGAAGGTTTCGCGCTGCTGGCGGCCGATGACCTTCTCCTTGGCGAGCGATTCAGCAAACACGCCATTCTTGGTACCCTGGGCCATGATGTAATCGTCGTCGTAGATGTCCATCGAGAACCAGCTGCCGCGCGCCTTAGCGAGTTTGAAGCTTTCGTCGTCGGCGAGACTGGCGTGCTCGATGGTGTCGGTTCCGGCGCGCAGCGCAGCGTTGATGCCCGCGGTCCCGTGCGCGTGAACCGCGACGCGTAAGCCGAGCTGATGCGCTTCGGCGACCAGCGCGTTCATCTCCTCCTGGCTGTACTGTTGCCCGCCGACGCTGTCGGTTTTCGAGAAGACGCCGCCGGTACCGCAGAACTTGATCACCTCGGCCCCGTATTTGCGCAGCTCGCGGACTTTGGCGCGGATCGCCTCGGGACCGTTGGCGATCGCGGTCTCGTTGACATGGACGTCGGGCGGGAACTCGTCGGAATCGCAGTGGCCCCCCGTGGCGCCGATCGCATAAGTCGCCGGCACAATACGCGGGCCGGGGATGAAGCCGCCGTCGATCGCCTGCTTCAGGCCGACGTCGTCGTAATTGCTGCTGCCGACGTTGCGCACCGTCGTGAACCCGGCGTCGAGCGTCGAGCGGGCATGCGCTGCACCCACTGCGACGAAGAAGCTGGGCGTATAGGCGAGCGCGTTATAGCCGCTGATCGTCGGCTCGGCGGTAAGGTGGACGTGCATGTCGATCAGCCCCGGCAGCAATGTCATGCCGGGCAAGTCGATACGCCGCGCGCCTGCTGGAACTGCGACGTTCGCCACCGGACCAGCGGCGGTGATCCGCCCGTCGGTGATTATCACCACGGGTGCATCGACGGTGCGCCCACTGAGCACGTCGAGCATATGCGCAGCGGTGACCGCGACGGTCTCGGCCTGCAGTGGCGCGGAAAAGGGGGCGGTTGCGAGCAAGGCGACAAGTAGGATGTGCTTCATCTCAGGCAGCCTTCATGGCGGCGATATGTTGGTCGATAACGCTGTCGAGCACCGTCAGCGGCACGCCGCCCGTCCGCACCAGCGCGTCGTTGAAGTCGCGCTGGTCGTACTTCGCCCCGAGCGCCGCCTTGGTCTTGGCGCGCAGGCGAAGAATCGCGTTGTGGCCGATCTTGTAGCCGCAGGCCTGCCCCGGCGAGGCGCAGTAGCGATCGACCTCGCTCGCCACGGCGGCGCGGGCCCGGCCGCTTTCTCCGGTCATGAAGTTGATCGCATGCTCGCGGGTCCAGCGCTTGTCGTGCAGTCCCGTGTCAACGACCAGCCGGATGGCGCGGAAGCGCTGCGCCTGCAAATAGCCGAGCCGCCCCAGCGGATCGTCGGCGTACAGCCCGTTCTCGTCGACCAGCTGCTCGGCATACAGCGCCCAGCCCTCGACGAACGCGTTGAAGTTGATCAGCGAGGCCATCAACGGCAGCTCGGCGCGGTGTTCGGCGAGGTACGCGCCTTGCCATGCGTGGCCTGGGATCGCCTCATGCGCGGTCAGCGTCGGGATCGACCAGCGCGGCCAGTAGCCGGTGTCCTTAAGGTTGATATAATAGATCGCCGGGCGCGAGCCGTCGAGCGCCGCGAAATTCATGTAGCCGAGCGCCGCGCCGTCCTGAATGTCGGGCGGGACACGCTTAACCTGAATGTCGGCGCGCAGACCGAGCTTCGAGATTTTAGGGAGGAGTGGACGGATCGCGGCAATGCGTCCTTGCACATAAGCGACGGCGTCCACGCGCCCGGCATCGGTATTCGGGAACAAATATTTCGGATCGGCGGTCAGTGCCGCCATGCGCGCGCCGACGCTGCCCTGCCGCAGGCCCTGACGCTGCAGCAGCGTGTCCATTTCGGCCTCGATTTCGGCGCTCTGGCGCAGCCCGGTGGCGTGGACGGTGGCGGGGCTGAGATCGGTGGTGGTCTGGCTGCGCAGCTGCCACGCGTAATAGTGGTCGCCGTCGGGCAGCTTCCAGACGCCGGCATCGGCGGTGGCGCGCGGCTGCATGGCGCGCAGTGCGGCGAGCTGCCGGTCGAGCGCGGGATAGACACGCGCCTCGACGATCGCCGTGGCGCGCGCGGACGGATCGGCCCCAAGATGGCCCGCCGCGACGCGCCTAGCGAGCGACGTGACCACGCGCTGCTGCGCCGCCGGAGTGGCGCGCAAGCCAGTCATCTGGGTCAGGGTCGTCGACAGCAGGAAGTTCGGCGGGATAACGCCGCGCGCCGCGTCGTCGGTCAGCCGCGCGGTCTCCTGATCGAGCTGGGTCCCGAACGCGTTCAGCCGCGATAGATAGCCGTCGACGTCGGCGCCGGTCTCGAGCCGGTGCTGCGAGACGAGGAACTCGGGAACGTTCTGGTAAGCGCCGTTCTGCTGGGTGACAGCGTAGGGGATACCGCCGGTCACATCGGCGCGGCCGAAAGCGAACTTCGCACCCTGCAAGCCACTGTCGATCGCGTAGAGCAGCGTGTCATAATAGACCGCGTCGTGCCCGGTCAGCGCGCTGCGGTCGACGCTGGTAAGTTGGCTGCGATACCGCGCGAGGTCGGCGCGGGTCGCAGCGTAAGCGGTTGCCGACTTGTCGTTGAGCCGCCCCGACAGCGCCGCGCGGTCGCCGCGGTCGAGCCCGAGCGACGTCGCCGTCTCGGGGTTGTTCGCGACGATGTCGTTGGCGATGCTGACGAGCACCGGTCGCAGCGCGCTACCCGGAGCCGCGTTCGCAGTGCCGTCCGCCGTGTCCGCTGCCATCGCCCAGCGCGGCATCGCCAGTGCGGCGGCAGCAAGGACGGTGTGAAATATGGCTTCGCGGCGATTTGGCATTGCTGGCTCCGTATTCAGGAGCTGCGACCGTAAGCGGCGTCCGACGGCGCTGCAAGGCGAGCGGTAACAGATGGCGCATGAGCCGCCGCCGCCATCGTCAAACTTACGTCGAACTCACGGCGCGCTCACTCGCGCCGCCAGCATGCTCCCATCCGCGCATCGAGCGACACCGGGTCGAAGCGCCCCAGCCCCGAGCCCGGGTAAAAGGTCATCTCGCCGAATAGCGGCTGCCGGTCGACTTCGTACATGTCGATGCGGACGAAATCGAAGTCGCGGCCGAGCGTCTCGGCGGCTTCGATCAGCGCTGGCAGAGTGTGCGGACGCGGCGGATCGGGGTCGGAGGTCGGCGACGAGACGCGCTGCCAGTGGCGGTCGAAGACGATCCAGCGGTGGCGGGTCTCGCGCTGCAAATGGACCTGGACGAACTCGACGCGGCCGTGGAAGACGAACAGTTTATAGTCGATAGGCAGCGTGCCGGTGCTGCCGACGAACGGTTCGACCAGCAGCCCGCGCGGGATGTGCGTGTAAAGCCACTCGTCGAGCCAGAAGCCGTAGTCCCGCCGCATCCAGCGCCGCGAGTTGCGCTGCACCGCCGCCCAGTTGTCGTCGGCGCTGCGGACGAACGCCGTCTGGTTGCAGCCGTGTCGCGACTTGACAACAAAGCCGCGCGGCCACGGCGGGTTCGCGGGCAGTTCGGCGCCGTGCCACAGCGTCGGGATCACCCACTCGGAGCCGAGACGGTCGGCGACGTACGGCTTGACCGTCAGCTTGTCGGCGAGCGCCGGCAACAGCAGATTGCGGTCATACAGCTTGCGGTGTTGTACCAGCTCGTTGAAGCGCGCCGGGCGGCTGAGATTGCACAGCCGGTGATGCCGCCACAAATGCGTGATATGAATGCGTAAGGGGGCGAACTTGGGCCGGCGGGCGGCGGCGGCTTTGTCGAGGGCGAGTTCCATCGCGCCTAATGTGTTCAGCATCCCCTATGTTCCACTCGCGACGCGCGGTCGCGGACCTTGCGGGTCAGGCGCTTGAATAAAGTGTGTGCGCCGTCGTGCTTGCCGCCTCGATCTCGACCAGCAGGCTGCCATCGCCGACCTGGTCGCCCTCGGACACATGGACGGCGCTGACGGTGCCAGTGAGCTTGGCGATGAGGCGGTGCTCCACCTTCATCGCTTCGAGCACCAGCAGCCGCTCGCCCGCAGTGACCGCCTGGCCGACCTTGACGTCGAGCGCCAGCACGCGCCCCGGCATCGGCGAGGTTACCCGCGCATCGCTCGCCAGCCCGCGTGCGGCGGCGGCAACAGCGCGGCGGCCGAGCATCGCGACACGGCCCGCAAGGCGCACCTCGACCGCATCGGGGCGCAGGATGACGACCGCAGTGATCTGCTGCCCGTCGAGATCGGCGACGAAGCGCACGTCATCGGCCCAATGCCCGGTAGCGAGCGGTTTCGCGCTTAGCCCGGCGATGCGCCAGCGGCCCGCCTCAGGTGTCAGCGTCAGCGCGGCCTTGCTGCCGTCGGGGCGGAACAGATCGACGTAGCGACGCGCCGGCAGGTTGAGCCGCCAGTCGCCGAGTCGCTCGAACATCGTCGGAACGGCGCTGGTCGCCCAAGCGGGCTCGCCGATGACCAGCGCCAAGGCAGCGACGGCGAGCGCGATATCGGGGACGTCGGCGGTTGGCACTAGCGCCTCGGCATGGCGGGCGATGAAGCCGGTATCGATCTCGGCGGCGCGGAACGCAGGCAGGTCGATCAGCCGGGCGAGGAAGGCGCGGTTGGTCTTGATGCCGTCGACGATACAGTCGTCGAGCGCGCCGACGAGCGCGTCGATCGCCTCGATGCGCGTCGGAGCATGCGCGATGACCTTGGCGAGCATCGGGTCGTAGAACACGGTAACCTCGCTACCGGTCTCGACGCCGCTGTCGACGCGGATACCAGCCCCGGCGGGGAAGCTCACCCGGCTGAGCGTGCCGGTGGCGGGCAGGAAGCCGTTGTCGGCATCCTCGGCGTACAGCCGCGCCTCGACCGCGTGGCCGGAGACGCCGATGGCGGGCTGATAGGCCGGTAGCATCTCGCCGCGGGCGACGCGGATCTGCCACTCGACGAGGTCGTAGCCGGTGATCGCCTCAGTCACCGGATGCTCGACCTGCAGCCGGGTGTTCATTTCCATGAAGTAGAATGCCGGATCGCCTTCGGCATCGATGGCGTCGAGATCGAGGATGAACTCGACGGTCCCCGCGCCCTCATAGGCGATCGCAGTCGCGGCGGCGCAGGCGGCGATGCCGAGCGTGTGGCGCAGGCGCTCGCTGAGGCCCGGGGCAGGGGCCTCCTCGATAACCTTCTGATGGCGGCGCTGCAGCGAACAGTCGCGCTCGAATAAATGGACGACATTGCCGTGCGCGTCGGCGAACACCTGCACCTCGACGTGGCGCGGCCGCGCAATCAGCTTTTCGAGGAGTACCCCGGCGTTGCCGAACGAGCGCCCCGCCTCGCGCTGCGCCGCAAGCAAGGCTTCGGCGAACTCGGGCATGGCGTGGACCGAGCGCATGCCCTTGCCGCCGCCGCCCGCGACCGCCTTGATCAGCAGCGGAAAACCGATCTGCTTTGCCGCGCGCTCGAGCCGGACGAGGCTCTGGTCGTCGCCCTGATAGCCCGGCGTCACCGGCACGCCGGCCTTCTTCATCACCGCCTTGGCGCCGTCCTTGAGGCCCATCGCGCGCATTGCGGCAACGGGCGGCCCGACGAACGTCAGCCCGGCGGCGCGCACGCTGTCCGCGAACTCGGCATTCTCCGACAGGAAGCCGTAACCTGGATGCACCGCATCGGCTCCGCTGACCCGCGCCGCGTCGAGCAGCTTCTGCGGATCGAGATAGCTTTCCGCCGCCGGAGCCGGGCCGATACGCACCGCCTGCGTCGCCTCCCGAACGTGCAGCGCGCCGGCATCGGCATCGGAATACACCGCGACGGTGGCGATCCCCATCCGGTGCGCAGTGCGGATAACCCGCCGCGCGATCTCGCCGCGGTTGGCGATGAGGAGTTTACGCATGATCAGTATCCTTCTTCCCTCTCCCCTCGAGGGAGAAGGCAAGAGACGCGCCGCTTGGCGCGGCCCGGGAAGAGGGAGCCTTTTCCGGCAAGAGTGTAACCCCTCTCCCTCCCACGCTGAAACGCGCGGGTCCCTCCCTCTCCCTCGGGGGGAGAGCCGAAGCTTCGGCGCGATCCATCCTCACACCCGGAACGTCCCGAACCGGGTTTGCGTCGATCTCACATGTGCCCGCGAGCTCGGTCACGGTGAGTGGAATCATTGCGCACTCGTCCGCATTATCATGTCTCGAATGGAGATAAGACTCACCTCGCTTACGAAGTCCGCGAGCCTTTGCAGGCCGGCCTCTGCTGACAGTCGGTCGCCGGGGAGCGCGTAGCCGACCGGTAAACGATGGAGGAAATGGCCCTCAGAAAGTTCAAACTGCTGGGCAAAAACGAGTGCACCCTCAAGGCTCGAAATCCTGTCCAGGAAAGGCAGGCCAAAATCGACCCGCTTTTGGTACTTCAACTGCATAGTTTGGAGCGACAGGGGCAAGTAACCATATGAGCGAGCTAGTTTCGTTTCGGAAGCTTCAATCTGTGTGAGCCCTTCGAAGAAACTTGGGAAAGGGTTCCATACACCGGTTTTAGCGGGCGGCAGCGTCAAGCCAGTCGTTGCACACAGGTCTTTTAGTTGACCGATCCTGACGCACACAGTCAACTCGACGTGACCGTGTTCAAATAGCGGGATGATCATATCGATGACGTTGGCGGAACGCTCTCGGACGAAAGCCCGGCTGGTTCGATTTGCCCGCGTGAAGCTCTGTGCCACAATCAGCTCCGCAAATTGCAAGGTGAACGCGTCGCGTGTGGTCGGCGTGATGCTGATCACATCCTGAATGTCCCAAACCGTGTCTGTTCGATCGGCGCATTCAGCGCCGCCGCTAGCGACAGCGCCACCACCCGGCGCGTGTCGGCCGGATCGATCACCCCGTCGTCCCACAGCCGGGCGCTGGCGTAGTAGGGGTGGCCTTCGCGTTCATAGCGGGCGCGGATCGGGGCCTTGAAGGCTTCCTCCTCGGTGGTGTTTTTGAAGCCGCCGGTCTTGACGGTGGCGAGCACGCTGGCCGCTTGCTCGCCGCCCATGACGCTAATCCGGGCGTTCGGCCACATCCACAGGAAGCGCGGGCCGAACGCCCGGCCGCACATACCGTAATTGCCCGCGCCGAAGCTGCCGCCGATAACGACGGTGATTTTCGGGACCGCGGCGCATGCAACCGCGGTCACCATCTTGGCGCCGTGCTTGGCGATGCCCTCGTTTTCGTAACGCTTGCCGACCATAAACCCCGAGATATTCTGCAGGAACAGTAATGGGACTTTGCGCTGGCAACACAGCTCGATGAAATGCGCGCCCTTCTGCGCGCTTTCGGAGAACAGGATACCGTTGTTGGCGACGATGCCGACCGGCAGGCCTTCGATGTGTGCGAACCCAGTGACAAGCGTCGCGCCGTACAGCGCCTTGAACTCGTCGAGAACACTGCCGTCGACCAGCCGCGCGATAACCTCGCGGACATCGTACGGCTGGCGCGTGTCGGTCGGGATCAGCCCGTGCAGCTCGCTCGCCGGAAAGCGCGGCGGTACTGCGGTCTGCGAGCGTCCCGCCATGATGGGCGCAGGTAGCGTCGCCACCGCGCGCCGCGCGAGTTCGAGCGCGTCGGCATCGTCGTCGGCGAGATGGTCGACAACTCCCGATAGCCGCGCATGGACATCGCCGCCGCCCAGTTCCTCGGCGCTGACCTCCTCGCCGGTCGCGGCCTTGACCAGCGGTGGCCCGGCCAGAAAGATCGTGCCCTGGTCGCGGACGATGATCGACTGATCCGACATCGCCGGGACGTACGCGCCGCCCGCGGTACAGCTGCCCATGACGACAGCAATCTGGCCAATGCCTTGCGCCGACATGTTCGCCTGATTGAAGAAGATGCGCCCGAAATGCTCGCGGTCGGGAAAGACCTCGTCCTGCCGCGGCAGATTGGCTCCGCCACTGTCGACGAGATAGATGCAAGGCAGGCGGTTCTGCGCGGCGATCTCCTGCGCGCGCAGATGCTTCTTGACCGTCAGCGGGTAAT
>JAYTHJ010000355.1:0-2399 GCA_043732725.1 Sphingomonadaceae bacterium
GTCGCCGCACCCGTCGCCGGATCGACGCGCAGCAGGTCGAGTTGTTGCTGATCGCGTGACAGCCGCTGGACATACAGCGCCTTGCCGTCGGGAGCCCAGTCGACGCGGGCGAGGTAATAATCGGGGTTGCGCCCGAGGTCGACCTTGACCCGCGCCGCGCCGTCGGGGTTCATCAGCCACAGCTCGACCGCCGCGTTAGGCGTGCCGGCGGCGGGGTAGCGCTGCGAATACACCTTGGTCCCGTCCGCCCCGATCGCGGCGCGCTGGACCACCTTGACCCGGCTCTCGTCGACGCGGGCGACCGCCAGCCGCTCGTCGTGCGGGGCCCACCACAGCCCGGTGAAGCGCTTTAGCTCCTCCTGCGCGATGAACTCGGCCGCGCCCCAGCCGAGCGTCTCGCTGCCGTCGCGGGTCAGCGGCTGCTCCTTGCCGGTCGTCAGGTCGATGAGCACGAGGTTGCGGTCGCGCACGAACGACACGAAGCGGCCCTGCGGCGACAGCTGCGCATCGGTCTCGGTCGCCGCGGTTTGCGTCAGCCGCCGGACGTTACCCGCGGTGTCCGCCAGCCACAGATCGCCGTCGATCGGCACGAGCAGATGCTGGCTGTCGGGGGCCCAGTCGTAGTCGAGGATACCGCGCAAGCTGCCGAGGCGCTGGCGCTCGCGGTTCATCCGCTCGGTCTCGGACAGTGCGACACCACTGGCGAACTTGCTCGAATCGACAAGCATCTTCGCGACACCACTGGTCGTGTCGATCGCCCAGAGGTCGAAGCGCTCGCGGTCGTCCGCGCGCGCCTTGAGTAATGTCGCAAGCTTGCCGTCGGGCGACAGCTTGAGCACGCGCGGCTGCGGCCCGGCGAGCGCTGGCGACGCGAACAGCCGGTCGAGCGGCAGCTCGGTCGCGCTGGCAGGCACCGCCGCATTCGAACTTACCGGCGGCATCGCGCCTCCAATCGCAAGCACCGCCAGCAGCGTCCGTAACATAAATGTTTCCTCGCCGTAATGGCTGAACAGTGTTAACTGCGATCCACCGGACGGGCAACCGCGGTGCGGGAGACAAATTCTGTATGAAGCGTTAAGCGCTTTATGCTGCACTCGCGTTGTGGCAAATGATCGAGGCTCGCGGGGGTCGGCAAGGACATCAAATGCTATACAGTGCGTATGAGATGCAGCGGTCGTTGCTCGCCGGGGCGGGTGCCGCGGCGAAGATGAGTTCGGACTGGTTGCTCAGTGCGGCTAATCCATTCGCCTATATCGGGACCAGCCCGGTGCTGGCGCGGGCGCTCGAGGTGTTCGCGCATGCCGCCGCGCCGCGTGGCAAGCCCGCGTTCGGCCTCGACATGACGATCATCGACGGCGTCTCGGTGCCGGTCAGCGAGGACGTCGTACTGCGCAAGCCGTTCGGGCAATTGAAGCATTTCGTCCGCGCGGTGTCGGGGCGGCGTGACCCCAGGCTGCTCATCGTCGCGCCGATGTCAGGGCATTTCGCGACGCTGCTGCGCGGCACTGTCGAGCGCATGATCCCTGGTCACGACGTCTATGTCACCGACTGGCGCGATGCTAAGCTGGTGCCATTGGCCGACGGCAGCTTCGATCTCGACGACTATATCGATTACATCATCGAGTTTCTCGAGTTCCTCGGCCCCGAGACGCATGTTCTCGCGGTGTGCCAGCCCGCGGTCCCGGTGTTCGCCGCGGTGGCGATCATGAACGCGGCGAAGAACCCGGCACGGCCAGCGACACTGACGATGATGGGCGGACCGATCGATACGCGGAAGGCCCCGACCTCGGTCGACGATCTCGCGACAGAACGGCCGTACGCGTGGTTCGAGTCGAACGTCGTCGCGACGGTGCCGCCGATCTACCCGGGCTCAGGGCGCAAGGTTTATCCGGGCTTTTTGCAGCTCACCGGCTTCCTGTCGATGAACCTCGCCAGCCACATGAAGTCGCATTGGGAGATGTTCAAGCATTTGGTCGCCGGCGAGGACGAGAGCGCCGATGCCACCAAGGCGTTCTACGACGAGTACCGCTCGGTTGCCGACATGACCGCCGAGTTCTACTTGCAGACCATCGACGTCATCTTTCAGCGCCAGGCGATCGCCAAGGGCGAGTTTTTCCACCACGGCATCCGTGTCGACCCTGCCGCGGTTACCGACACAGCGCTGCTTGCGATCGAAGGCGAGCGCGACGACATCTCGGGTCTCGGTCAGACCAAGGCGGCGCTCGACATCACCACTGGGCTGCCCGATGACATGAAGCGCTATTACATCGCCGAGGGCGTCGGCCATTACGGTATCTTCAACGGCCGCCGTTGGCGCGATGTCATCGCCCCGGTGGTCGAGGAGTTCATCCGCGCGTATAGCGTAACCACTGCCAAGGCCCCCGCGGTCGATTTGCCCG
>JAYTHJ010000356.1:0-2387 GCA_043732725.1 Sphingomonadaceae bacterium
TACCGCATCGCTAAGCGTCGCCGGCTATGCAGTATGTCAGCACTCGCGGCACCGCGCCCGCGCTCGATTTCGAAGCGGTGACGCTGACCGGGCTAGCGAGCGACGGTGGGTTATATGTTCCCGCGCACTGGCCGCAGCTTGGCGCGGGCGACATCGCCGCGCTGGCCGGGCTCAGCTATGTCGAGACCGCAGTGCGCGTTTGCACGCCGTTCGTCGGCGGTGCGCTGGATGAGGCCGACCTGCGAATCTTGCTGACGCAAGCCTATGCCGGCTTCAGCCACGCCGCGGTCGCGCCGCTGGTCCAACTCGACCGACAGCATTGGCTGCTCGAGCTGTTCCACGGCCCGACGTGCGCGTTCAAGGACATTGCGATGCAGGCCCTCGGCCTGCTGTTCGAGCGCTTCCTGAACGGGCGCGGCGACCATCTGACGATCATCGGCGCGACCAGCGGCGATACCGGCTCGGCCGCGATCGACGCGCTGGCGGGGCGCGCGCATCTCGATGTGTTCATGCTGCACCCGGCCGGGCGCGTCTCGGAGGTCCAGCGCCGCCAGATGACGACGGTGCAGGCCCCCAATGTGTACAACATCGCGGTCGGGGGGACGTTCGACGACACGCAGGCACTGGTCAAGGCGATGTTCAACGATGCAGCGTTCGCCGGGCGCTACCGGCTGGCGGCAGTCAATTCGATCAACTGGGCGCGGCTGCTGCTGCAGATCGTATATTACTTCTACGCCGCGGTCCGCCTCGGCGCGCCCGAGCGGCGGGTCAACTTTTCGGTCCCGACCGGCAACTTCGGTGATGTCTTCGCGGGTTATGCGGCAGCTCAAATGGGGCTGCCGATCGGCAAGCTCATCGTCGCGACGAACGTCAACGATATTCTCGCGCGGGCGCTCCAGCATGGCGACTATTCGGTCGGCACGGTGACCGAGACCGCCGCCCCTTCGATGGACATCCAGATCTCGTCGAATTTCGAGCGGCTGCTGTTCGATCTCAACGGCCGCAGTGGTGCGGATACCGCGGTGGCGATGCACGGCTTTGAAGCCGCGCGCCGGATGACGCTCACCCCGGCGCAGCAGGCGGCGGCGCGCGCGCTGCTGACCAGCCGCCGTATCGATGCCGACGAGATGGCGCAGGCGCTGCGCTGGGCTTATGCCGAATGCGGCGAACTGATCGATCCGCATACCGCGATCGGCTTGGCGGCGGCGCGCGACCTCGCCGGCAGCATCGACGGCCCGATCGTGACGCTGGCGACGGCGCATCCGGCGAAGTTCCGCAGCGCCGTCGAGCGTGCCAGCGGCATCCGCCCGGTACTGCCGCAGCGGCTGGCGGGGCTCTTCGACCGCTCGGAGCGCTTCGATACGCTGCCCGCCGAGCTGGGCCAGATCGAAGCCTACGTCGCCGCGCGGGCGACATCGCGATGATGCCGCAGCTCACCACGCTGGCGAACGGCCTCCGCGTCGCGACGATGACGATGCCGCACGTCGAGACCGTCGCGCTCGGGCTGCACATCGATACCGGCGCGCGCTTCGAGACTGCGGCGACCAACGGCGTCGCGCATCTGCTCGAACATATGGTGTTCAAGGGCACGCAGACCCGTAGCGCGCGCGCCATTGCCGAGCAGATCGAGGACGTCGGCGGCTCGCTCAACGCCTATACCGCGCGCGACATGACGGTGTTCCACGCGCGGCTGCTGGCGGCCGATACCGCGCTCGGTGTCGCGCTGATCGCCGACCTCGTCCAGCACTCGCGGTTCGACCCCGACGAGGTCGACCGCGAGCGCCAGGTCGTACTGCAGGAGCTTGGCGAAGCGCGCGACACCCCCGACGATATCGTCTTCGATCACTTGCAGGAGGCAGCCTTCCCCGGCCAGCCGATCGGCCGCTCGATCCTCGGCAGCGAGGACAGTCTTGTCGGCATCGGCGCGGTTGAATTAAGGGCATGGCTCGACACGCAATATCTCGGTGGCAGCTGCATCCTCGCCGCCGCCGGTGACGTCGATCACGACGCGCTGGTGCGGCTGGCCGAAAGCGAGCTCGGCGGGCTGCCTGCAGGAACCCGCCCGCCGCTCGAAGCGGCGCGCTTCGAGCCGAGCGAGCACCACGATCGCCGCAAGTTCGAGCAGGCGCACCTGACGCTCGGCGCCGCCGCGCCGGGCCATCACGACAGCAATTTCGACGCGGCGATGCTGTTCACGACCGCGGCGGGCGGCGGTATGTCATCGCGGCTATTCCAGGAACTTCGTGAGGAGCGTGGGCTGGCGTATAGTATCTTCGCGAGCACGACGGGCTACGCCGACATCGGGCTGTTCTCGGTATACATGGCGACCGCCAAGCGGGACGCGGCGCGCGCCGTCGCGCTAGCCGAAACCGTGCTGACGCAGTGTG
>JAYTHJ010000357.1:0-2384 GCA_043732725.1 Sphingomonadaceae bacterium
TATTTCCGTTGCCAGACCGATTTGCCCGTCTGGGTAGTCCATCATTTTGATGGGCCGGATCGTGAAAGGGGCAACCGATGTCGAAGCGAAAGCCCAAGCTGGAGGAGGTTATCGGTAGGCTGCGGGAGGTAGAAGTCATATCCGGCCAAGACGGTCATCAAGGTGCGCCAGCGTGGTTGGCGCGCAGACCTGCTGCGATATGGTCAGGCGCTTCTTGGCCCCAGTGCATTGTTGGAACACCGATTCACGATAGCTTTCCAAAAACCAGTTGCCTTTCGGGGATAGGAGAACGAGGATTTTGAAAGGTCGATTTCAAAGCACGATCGGCCACTCCACGAACGACTTGAACCATCGCCCGTTTGCGACTGATCCAGCGGAATCAGCGGCTTGGCCTACCGTGAACCTATGTCCTAACAATGCACTGGGGCCTATACCGACACCGGCGGCGCGACCGATCACGTCTTCGCGCTGTGCCGGATGCTCGGGTTCCGGATTTGCCCCCGCCTGCGCGAATTTCCCGATCGCCGCATGGCATCAATCGAAGCGCAGGAGCAGTATCCGTCGCTCAAGCCGCTGATGGGAGGCCGTGTCAAAGTCGACGTCATCCGTGGGCACTGGGACGAGATCGTCCGCCTCGTCGCCTCGATGAAGGCGGGCACCGTCCTGCCGTCGGCGATGCTTCGCAAGCTTGCCGCCTACGAGCGTCAGAACCAGCTCGATCTCGCGCTTCGCGAGATTGGCTGTATCGAGCGCGCGATCTTAATGCTCGACTGGCTGGAAAGCCCCGCACTGCGCCGCCGTGGCCAGGCGGGCCTCAACAAGTCCGAGCAGCGTCATTTCCTGATGCAGGCGATCTGCTCGTTCAAGCAGGGCCGCATCGCTGATCGGACCCACGAGGCACAGCAGTTCCGAGACTCGGGTCTTTACCTCGTCATCGCCGCGATCGTCTACTGGAACTCGACCTACATCGCTGGTCCGGTCGCGCACCTTCGCGCGATCGGCGAGGACATGCCCGACGAACTGCTGGCGCACACCTCGCCGGTGGGTTGGGGCCATATCGCATTCTCGGGCGATTTCCTGTGGGACCGCGCAGCCGCGATGCCGGCCGGACGACGACCGCTCAACCTTGGGCGAATGAACATGGCGGCGTAACGGTGCCGACCGTTCGTGATTCGTTCATATTTAGCGCAATTCAGAGAGCATTGGATGCGATGACCTCTGGCTGGCGGTTGCAGATCTGCTACTCGACAAGCAGCGACCGGTGTCGATCATGCTCGACGACGCGCTCAGCTATTCGGACAACGATCGCCTCGAGGTGATGACTGGCATTCTTGCGGACACCGCAAAGCGGTTGCAGAGCATCTTGCTGACCTGCGGGGCTAAGGCGGTTCGGCATGTCGAGGCAACGCGCCTTAGCCTGGCATAGTTCTGTTGGACCGACTAAATTGTGCATTCGGCACCGAGGGACAAGAATTTCGCTTCGCCCGTTGATAGCTTGAGGTCGCAATCTGCGACCTCAATCAGCGGCAGGGGAGGGCGTACCTATTCGGCAGGCACCGGCGTGCTCTAAAGGCGGAGCCTAGCCGCGCGAACGAGCGGCGGTATCCACTCGCCGACAGCGATTTACGCTCAACGAACTTCATCGTTTTCGCTTGGAACCGCGCGACGCATGAACTCGCCGAACAAGGGCACGGTGAAACCGACCTCGCCGTATTGGACGGCGTAAATCATACCTTTCTTGATCAGGCTGTCACGGGTCGGCGCAACGGACCCGATGGTACGGCCCATCTGCCTGGCGACCGCGCTCGAGGCGACGCGCTCGCCGTCCTCGGCCTCGGCCATGGCGCGTAGATATTTGCGCTCGGCCGCCGACAGTCGATCGAGGCGGACCCGGAAGAAGCTCTGGTCGAGTTCGTCGATGGCGAGCGGCGTCGCTGCTTCGACATCGGCGAGGGTGATCGGCGTGGTGCGCGCAACGCGCCAGGTTTCGGCACCCCATTCCTGAATGAAATAAGGATAGCCCTTGGTGATTGCGAACACCCGGTCGAGGGCGTCGCCCTGCCAGCGCACGTCCTCAGCCTCGGCGGGTACACTCAGCGCGACACGAGCATCCTCGAGGCTCAGTGGGCCGACATTGACGAAGCGGATGAGCCGCTCGCTGTAGGACTTGGCTTCACCCATCAGGCCGGCGATCTGCGGCAAGCCGGCCCCGATCAGCAGCACCGGCTTGGCGGCCTGGCCGACCTGGTGCAGCGCCGACAAGAAGGCGCCAAGGTCGTCGGAGGTCAGGTACTGGATCTCATCGATGAAGATGGCGAGCGTGGTCTTGCGATCGGCGGCAGCATCCGCGACGGCAGAGAGCAGGTCCTTGAGGTCGAGACCGA
>JAYTHJ010000358.1:0-8110 GCA_043732725.1 Sphingomonadaceae bacterium
AATATACTGTATCAAGCCGCAGACTCGCTGGGAAGTGGCAAGAACGCGCTTTGGCCGCTAAATAGCGCGCATGGCCGATACTCCGAACCCCCGCCGCACCTTCGCGATCATCTCGCACCCCGACGCCGGCAAGACCACGCTGACCGAGAAGCTGCTGCTGTTCGGCGGCGCGATCCACCTCGCTGGCGAGGTGCGCGCGCGCGGTAACAACCGCCGGGCGCGCTCCGACTGGATGAAGATCGAGCAGCAGCGCGGCATCAGCGTCACGTCGAGTGTGATGACCTTCGAGCGTGCCGGGATCACGTACAACCTGCTCGATACGCCGGGCCACGAGGACTTCTCGGAGGATACCTACCGGACGCTAACCGCGGTCGACAGCGCCGTCATGGTGATCGACGCGGCGCGCGGCATCGAGGCGCAGACGCGCAAGCTGTTCGAGGTCTGCCGTCTGCGCGACGTGCCGATCCTGACCTTCATCAACAAGGTCGACCGCGAGGGCCGCGACCCGTTCGAGCTGCTCGACGAGATCGCCGACGTGCTGGCATTGGACGTCGCGCCGCTCAACTGGCCCGCCGGGCAAGGCGGGCAGTTTCGCGGGCTGTGGGACCTGCGCACGCATCGCTTCACGCCGCCGGTGGGCGACAGCAAGACTGCGGGCGCGACGATCCAGATGACCGGACTGGATGATCCGAAGCTGGCGAAATACATGCCGGCCGACGAACTCGCGCAGCTGCAGGCGCAGGCCGAACTGGCACTCGGCGGCTATGCGACGCTCGACCTCGACCTATACCGTAAAGGCGCGCTGACCCCGGTGCTGTTCGGTTCGGCGCTGAAGGACTTCGGGGTCGAGGCGTTGATCGAGGCGCTCGCCGAATACGCGCCGCCGCCGCGTAAACAACCGGCGACGCCGCGCGACGTGACGCCTGACGAGCCCGCGGTCACCGGCTTCGTCTTCAAGGTGCAGGCCAATATGAACCCGCAGCACCGCGACCGCATCGCCTTCCTGCGCGTCTGCTCGGGCAAGTTTCGCCGCGGCATGAAGCTCAAACAGGTCGCCACCGGCAAGGCGATCGCGATCAACTCGCCGATCTTCTTCTTCGCGCAGGACCGCGAGATCGCCGACGAGGCGTGGCCCGGCGACATCATCGGCATCCCCAACCACGGGATTTTACGCGTCGGCGACACGCTGACCGAGGGCGAGCAGCTGTCGTTCACCGGCATCCCCAATTTCGCGCCCGAGATCCTGCGCCGGGTCAAACTCGGCGACCCGACCAAGGCGAAGCAGCTGCGCAGCGCACTTACCGACATGGCCGAGGAGGGGGTCACCCAGCTGTTCCGCCCGCTGATCGGCGCGGGCTGGATCATCGGCGTCGTCGGGCAACTGCAGCTCGACGTGCTGATCTCGCGGCTGGGTGCGGAGTATAACGTCGCCGCGGGGCTTGAGCCGTCGCCGTACGACACCGCGCGCTGGATTGCGGCGGACAATCCGCTCGACCTCAAGACCTTCATCGATACGCACCGCGGCGCGATGGCCGAGGACCGCGACGGCGCTCCGGTGTTCATGGCGCGCGATCAGTGGGAGTTGAACTATACCCAGCAGCGCGAGGGCAAGCTGCGGTTTACCGCGACACGGGAGCGGGCGTGAGTCGGCGTGCAGTTTCAGTGGCTATCATCGTCCTGATCTTGCTAGCTGTGTTAGCGTTCTATAACGGTATATTCATGCACGGTGACTAAGGCGTCTGTCATGTGGTCGGCTGCACGAACCAGCGAATTCGATGACCTCGCTATCCCGACGCCACCCGACCAGCGGCGGCAGCGCGGCTTCGTCCGCGGCCACTGGCGCGGGCTGCTCGGCGCGCTCGCGCTGCTGATGCTCGTCATGCTCGGCTGGCTGCTGATCACCGCACCGCTGGGCCGGGCACTCGAGCCGCGGCGCGAGGCGGCGCTGGTGCTGCTGGCGGCGGATAACCACGCGATCGCGCGGCGCGGCGACTACAAGGAGGCCCCGGTCGGCATCGCCGAGCTGCCTAAATACGTGCCCGCCGCGCTAATCGCGATCGAGGACCGGCGCTTCTATTCGCATTGGGGCATCGACCCGCGCGGCATCGCCCGCGCCCTGTGGTCGGACGTGCGCGGCGGGCCAATGCAAGGCGGTTCCACGCTGACGCAGCAGCTCGCAAAGACCAGCTTCCTGACCGGAGACCGGACGCTCAAGCGCAAGCTCCAGGAGATCATCATCGCCTTCTGGCTCGAAGCGCGGCTGTCGAAGGATGAAATCCTGTCGCGCTATTTGTCGAGCGTCTACTACGGCGACGGCGCTTACGGGCTGCGTGCGGCGGCGCGGACTTACTTCGACAAGGACCCGCGCGCGCTCACCTTAGGCGAGGCGGCGCTGCTCGCGGGGCTGGTGCAGGCCCCGTCGCGGCTGGCGCCGAGCCGCCATCTGGGCGAAGCGCGCGACCGGGCCGATCTCGTGCTCGACGCGATGGTCGACACCGGCCAGATCAGCCGCGCGCGCGCGGACGCGGTCGTCCCGGCGCGCTACCGGCCAGGACGGAGCGCCGTGCCGTCAGGATCGTATTTCGCCGACTGGGTATTGCCGCAGGCGCGCGCCGCGAGCGACGCGGCAGCGCGCGACGAGGGCGCGCATTACGGCGAGACAGTGGTACGCACGACGCTCGACCGGGCACTACAGCGCGAGGCCGAGCGCGATGTCGCCGACGCGCTGCGGTCCTCACGCGGGTTCGGCGTGACCCAGGCCGCACTCGTCGCGATGCGCCCCGACGGGCGGGTGGTGGCGATGGTCGGCGGCACCGGCTACGGCGCGACGCCGTTCAACCGTGCGACGCAAAGCCTGCGCCAGCCGGGTTCGGCGTTCAAGCTGTTCGTCTATCTCGCCGCGCTCGACGCGGGCGCGACTCCCGACACCATCGTCGAGGATAGGCCGCTGACCATCGGCAGCTGGTCGCCGCACAACGACGATGGGCGCTACCGCGGGCCGGTGCCGCTGATCACCGCATTCGCCGCGTCGAGCAACGTCGCCGCTGCGCGGCTGACGCAGCAGGTCGGCACAGCGGCGGTTATCCGCGAGGCACGCCAGCTCGGAATTACCGCGCCGCTGACCGACGCGCCCAGCCTCGCGCTGGGCACGTCGGGAGTCAGCCTGCTCGAACTGACGCAGGCCTATGCGGCGCTGGCGGCGGGCCGCCATCCGATCCACGCGACCGGACTCGCCGAGCAGCGGCAAGGGCTGGCGGCGACGCTGGCGCGGACGATCGGCGCGGTGCGGCCGTGGCCGTCGCGCCGCCCAATGCTCGAACTGCTGGCCTCGGCGGTACGCAACGGCACCGGTCTTGCCGCCCGGCTACCAGTGGTCGCCTACGGCAAGACCGGCACGACACAGGAGCACCGCGATGCGCTGTTCGTCGGGTTTGCCGGTGACCTCGTGGTCGGCGTCTGGGTCGGCAACGACGACGACTCCCCAATGCGCGGCGTCGTCGGCGGCAGCGTCCCTGCGAAGTTGTGGCACCGCTTCATGCTCGCCGCGCTGACCCGCGACGGCACGCTGCGCCCCGCGCCGCGAGCCGAGCCGGGGCTCGGTGGCATCCTCGACGCGATCGGTGGATCGGGGTTGAGCGATGCCGCGACGGTGGTGGGCGACGTCGTCGAGGGCTTCGGCGACGCGGCGGCGGCGGTCGGCGACCTAAGCCGGGATCGGCGCGAGCCGCCGCAGGACGCGCCGGGGCGGCCAAACTGAGCCGAGGGTAACCGGCCTAGACAGCTTCCAGCCGATGCTCGCCGCGCACGAAGCGATGGAACGGCACCGGTCGTCCGGGCTGCTCGAACCGCAAGGCCACTTCGTGCAGGATCGCGCGCGTAATCGACGGCAGGTCGAGCCCAGCCGCCGCGTCCCAGTCAAACCACGCCAGCTCGTCGAGTTCGCCCGAGCCGCTGCCGGGGTCGAGCGACAGCAGCGCGCTCGCGTCGGCGACGAAGAAGCGCGCATCGAACCGACGGCTGCGGGCGGGCGGGGTGATCGCGCGCGCGACAAAATCGAGCGCGCCGAGGTCGGGCCGCGCGCCGCTGGCGAGGAACGCCCCCCACTCGCCGCGGCTACGCAGCGGCGGCGCGGGCTGGGCGAGGCGTAAACCGGTTTCCTCGAAAGTTTCGCGGATCGCCGCCAGCGCGATGGCGCGGGCTCGGCTGGCGCTGGTCGTACGCGCCAGTGCGGCCGCAGTGCCGGCGTTCAGCTCGCGCGCGGCTGGGACGCGGAAGTCGCTGGCGTGGATGCGCCCGCCGGGGAAAACCCACTTATGCGGCATGAACGCGTGCCCGCCGCTGCGCCGCCCCAGCAGCACGCGCGGGGCCGGACCGTCGCGACGTACGATGAGCAGCGTCGCGGCATCGCGCGGCCGCGGCGGCTTGGCGACCGACGGGTCGGGCGTCGCGTCGAAGGCTTGCGGGTGCCGAGGTGTTTCATCGGTCATCAATCAGCCTCCCGCCTCTGCTTGAACAACTCGCGGTCGGCACCGCGGAACGACCATAGCCACACCGCCGCGCAATAGGCCGCGAGCACCACCCACATGCCGATGCCAAGCTGCGCCCATTCGGGGAGACGCTGGACCAGCAGCCCGATGGCGAATGCCGGCAGCGCTGCGAGCACCAGCGACCAGCGCCAACCGGTGACCGGGGCGTCGAGCTCGCGGCGCAACATGCGGCTCTTCCCAACCGACAGGAACAGCGCCGACACCGCCAGCCCGCCCGCCGCCGCAACGCCGCCGAAGCGCTCGACGAACAGCAAGGTCACGCCGACCTGCACGGCAATGCCCGCGACCGACCATGCAAGGTTGGCATTGCGGCGGACATAGATCAGCGCGGCTTCGGAGATCGCCGCCTGAGTCGCCAACAGCTCCACCGTCAGCAGCAGCACGAGGATCAGCGCGCCCGACGCGAATGCCGGGCCGAACAGCCCCATTGCGGCGCGCGCCGGGACGCCCAATGCCAGCACCGTGCCGAGCTGCGCCGCGACGACCCAGAAGGCGACCTGCGCGATATGCCCCGCCGCGGTGGCGCGGTCGCCGCGCGCTAGATTGGTCGTCAGCAGCGGCGCAAGGATCGGGTCGAAGCTGTTACGCAGCTTGGCCGGCAGCGAGGCGATGTTCTGCGCGACGAAATAGATGCCGATGACCTCGGCGCTGGCGAAGCGCCCGAGGATAAAGATGTCGAGCCGCCGCGAGCCCCAGTCGGCGGCATCGGCTCCGGCGAGCGGGATATTGCTGCGCGCCATCGCCGCCATCCGCGGCAGATGCGGCTGCCAGCCGTGCGGCCAGCCGAAGCTCCGCGCGAACGGGATCAGCGACGCCAGCATCGCCGCCAGCATCGACACGACATAGGCGATCAGCAGCCCATCCGATTTCAGCGCGGTGAAGCCGAGCGCCGCCGTCATCAGTGTCAGCGTCCACGGCTCGATCACCGACCGCGCGCGGACCTGTGCGGCGATATCGTGCCGGAACGCCAGCGCCGCGAGCGTCACTTCGGACGCGACGATCGCCAGCCCAATCAGCGGGAACCAGCGGTCGAAGCCCGATACCGCGGTCGACGGAAAGACGATCGCGGGCAACGCGATCAGCACCGCCGCGCCGAGCGCCGCCCCGGCCCACGCGAGCAGCAGCGCATCGGCGACGACGTGCGTGTCGGGGCGCTTAGCCCGCGCCAGCTCCTCGGCGAGGCCGCGGCGCAGGCCAAGCGTCGCCAGCATCGCGGTCAGCTCGACGATCATGATTGCATAGGCGAAGCGCCCGACGCTCGCCGCGCCGTACAGCCGCCCGGCGATAAACAAGAAAGGTAGCCGCGCCGCCAGCCGCAGCAGGAAGCCGCCGAAGCTGATCCGGCCGCCGCTCGCCAGCACAGCGGTCTCGTCCGCCGCGATGACGCTGGCCGGATTGGCGCGATTGTCCGTAGCGCTGCTCCCGCCTAGCATCGCGCCGGCGAGCGCCGCGTCAGTGCGGGACATGGACCTGGCGGTAGCGGCCCTGGAAATACAGCAACGGATCGGGCGCGGTGCGGTAGCGCAGCCGCTCGACGCGGCCGACGATGATCGCGTGATCGCCGCCGTCATGCTCGGCGTGGAGCGCGCAGACGAAGCTCGCCATCGCATTGCCGAGCACCGGCAGCCCGTCCCATTCCTCCCAGCTCGCCTCGGCGAAGCGGTCAATACCGCGCTTGGTGAAGCGCGTAGCGACGGCTTCGGCATCGGTGGTTAGGACGTTGATGACGAATCGGCGGCTGGTGCGGAACGCTGGCAGCGCCGAGGCTTCGCGCGCCGGACAGAACAGCAGCAGCGGCGGCGTCAGCGACACTGAAGTCAGGCTGTTGGCGGTTAGTCCGACCCGCTGGCCGTCGGGCGCGCAGCCGCTAACCACGGTGACCCCGGTCGCAAAGCAGCCGAACGCAGTCCGCAACGCGCGCGGATCGTGCGGATCGGCGTCGATCAGGACGGTTGCCGCACTGGCCGCCGCTCCGTCCACCGCTGGAACTTCGTCGGCCATAGCGGCGGCACTCGTATTCGGAAGCGGGTTCGGCCTGTTCACGCGCGCATCCCTAAGCTTTGCCGCGGTGCCGTCAACGGGCGGTGGCTTGCGCCGGGCTCCGAAGCGCGGCAAATTGCTGCGATGAACCGTTTGCTCGCCACCGTCGCCGTCCTCCCGCTAAGCGTGTCGCTGCTCGCTGCCGCTCCGTTGCCGGTCCCCGACCAGGCCGATCAGCGCGCCACGATCGCGGCGCTCGTCGGCTTCGGCACACGCGCGACGACGTCGACCACGACCGACCCGAAGCGCGGCATCGGCGCGGCGCGACGCTGGGCCGCGGCGCGCTTCGCGCGGATCGGTGCCGCGTGCGGTGACTGCCTCGCGGTCGAGACCATCGGCGACCGGTTCAGCGGTCCGCGCGCGCCGGCCGGAGTCCGTGTCGAGGACGTCGTCGCGGTCCAGCGCGGCACGTCGGACCCGCTGCGCGTCGTCATCGTCATGGCGCATATCGACAGTCGTAACGGCGACGCGCTCGACGGCGCGGGGGACGCGCCCGGCGCGAACGACGACGGCTCAGGCGACGCGCTGGTCATCGAGGCGGCGCGGTTACTCAGCCGCGAGAAGTTTCCGGCGACGATCGTCTATTCGCTCAACTCGGGCGAGGAGCAGGGCTTGTGGGGCGGGCAGCTGCTCGCCGCGACCGCCAAGGCGCGCGGCTGGCAGGTCGCCGCGGTGCTCAACAACGACATCGTCGGCAACACCCACGGCATCGGCGGCGAGCACGTCGACAACCGCGTCCGGGTGTTCAGCGAGGGCATCCGCGCTGCTGCCGACACCGACGCGGTCAAGGCGCAGCGCGCCAACGGTGGCGAGGACGACTCGCCGTCGCGGTCGCTGGCGAAGACGATCCGCCGCGTCGCGCTCGCCAATCCACGGCTCGGGCTCGAGATCGTCGCGGTCCGGCGCAGCGACCGCTTCCAGCGCGGCGGCGATCACACGCCGTTCCTCGAAGCCGGCTATCCGGCGGTACGTTTCACCGAAGCCACGGAGAACTACGACCGCCAGCACCAGAATGTCCGCGTCGAAACCGGGCGGCGCTACGGCGACACGCTCGACTTCATCGACTTTCCGTATCTGGCGAAGGTCACCGCAGTTAACGTCGCCGTCCTGCGTGAGCTCGCCAGCGCCCCGGCAGCGCCCACCGATGTGACCATCGCCGGCGCCGTCAGCGACGACACGCATGTATCGTGGACTCCGGTGACCGGTGCGGCCGGCTACCGCGTCCGCTGGCGGCGCGCGGACGGGTTCGACTGGACCGACCAGCGCGATCTGCCCGCCAGCGTCAGCGCCGCCGATTTGCTGCACGTCAATATCGACGACCATTTCTTCGGCGTCTCGGCGCTGGCCGCGAACGGCTCGGAAAGCCTCGTTAGCTTCGCCGGACCAGCGCCGCGCAAGCCCTGAACGGGACAGCCATCGGGCCCGCGCCAACGTCATCATTCTGTCGCAAATCGCCGTGTACCAGCGGTGGGGCAATGAGCGGAGCACTATCGATGGCGGCAGGCAAGCGAGCAGGTGTAGCA
>JAYTHJ010000359.1:0-2380 GCA_043732725.1 Sphingomonadaceae bacterium
ACCCTTACCGCGCCGTCCGCCGGAAAGAACAGCGCTACTGCGGCGATTGCCGGAGCCAGCAGCGCGACGCGGGTCAGCTTAACCACCGCCGCGGTCGCCCCCGCCGCTTGTGAAAACGAGTAGCCCGCACCGAGCGACTGCGCGACGTCGTGGATCGCCGCGCCGAGCATGAAGCCGGCCTGCGTGTCGCTTAGCCCGATATGGTGCGCGATAATCGGGTAGAAGAACATCGCGAGCGAACTCATCGCCGAGATGCCGACGAGGACCAGCGTCAGCTGCGCCTGATTGATGCGGCGCTCACCGAGCACGCTGGCGAACGCCATCGCCGCCGACGCGCCGCAGATCGCCACCGCGCCGCCCGCCAACACGCCGAACGCGGGCGAGAAGCCGAACCGCCGCGCCGCAAGGACACCCGCGCCGATCGTTGCCGCGACGGTGACCAGCACCGCGAGCAACGCCACCGGACCAAGCCCGACGATCTGCGCCAGCGTGACGCGCACCCCGACGAGGACGATGCCCCAGCGCAGCAATGTCCGCGACGCCAGCGCGAGGCCCGGCGTCAGCCGTGCATCAGCGCTGAGGAAGTTGAGCGCCAGCCCGATTAGCAGCGCCATCAGCGTCAGCGGCGCGCCGTAATGGTCGGATATATACGCCGCCGCCAGCGTCGCCGCCCCGGCCACCGCCAGCCCGGGCAGGTAATCGCGCTGCGCGACGCTTGGGGCGGGCTCGAGGTCACCATAGAGGTCGGCAGCGGCGTGATTGGTCAAGTGGTCCTCGCGGTAAACACCGCGAGCGATAGGTTAGTGGCGCACCCGATACCAGTGTTAGCGCGACGCACCGGCCGTCATTTCCGCTAGCGCTATGTCCAACGACGCACAGCCAGGACGCCGTCTGTCGCTGTCAACGAGATGTCACACCATCGTCGCCGAACCGTCATTCACCCCTCGTACCGCATCCCTCGACACCCCATGCCGGAGGATACAAGTGTTCAACCGAAACGCCTTGCTGGTCGTCCTGTTCGCCTCCACCAGCGCTTTCGCCGCCGAAAGCCGCGCCGCGTCTGCCGCCGACGTTCCAGCCGCAGAAGCCGCTGCCGCCGACGCGATCGGCAACGAAATCGTCGTCACCGCGAAGCGCGCTAATACAACCGCCCGTAGCGAGGAGCGCGCCGCGCCTAATCTGATCAATATTCAGGCGGCCGAGGAGATCGTCAAGTATCCCGACTATAATGCCGCCGAGGCGCTCGGACGCATTCCCGGCGTGAGTCTCTCGATCGACACCGGCGAAGGCCGTTTCGTCACCATCCGCGGTATCGACAGCAACCTGAATGGCACAACGTTCGGCGGCGTGACACTGCTCAACACGCAGGCGGGCGGAACCTACTTCGGCGGCGGCGGTCGCGCAGTCGAACTCGACACCATCCCGATCGGCTCGATCGATCGCTTGGTCGTACGCAAGACCGGGCTGCCCGACCAGGAAGCCGAGGGCATTGGCGGCTCGGTCGAGCTGACGCCGCGGACTGCCGCGGGACTCAAAGGGCCGTTTCTCGAAGTTATGCTCGGCGGCGGCTACAATGCCTTTCGCAAGAACGGCGACGTCTTCGACGGCGAGGGCGCGGTCGGCACGACCTTCGGTCCCTCAAAGCAGTTCGGCATTGTGCTGACCGGCTCGTTCCACACCGACAAGCGCGGCTTCGACGACATCGAGCCGGGGCCGCTCGATGCGGGCGTGACGGTTTTGGGCGCGCCCGATCTGACGTTCACAGATGTCGCGCTCGATTCGGTCGACCTGCGTCGTTACAACTATAATCGGCGCCGCTTCGGCTTCGGCGGCGAGCTGCGCTGGGATCCAAATCCGCAAAGCACTTATTACCTGCGCGCCAACAATGCCGGTTACACCGAATCGGTCAATCGCCAGATCCTGCAATATCGCAATCTCGGCGATCCGGGCAACAATGCTTCGTTGCTCGATCCGAACAACGCGCCGAACGGCTATCTCGCGCCGAATGCAGACGTGCATGTTTCACTGCGTGACGAGCAGGAGACGCACATTAACTTCATCACCTCGGTGGGTGGTCGCAACGATCTTGGCCCGGTCATCATCGACTATCAGGTCGCCTACACGGCGGCGACCTATCACCGCGACTACGACTACAATAGCACCTTCGGCGATCCAGCCGCGGTCGTCAGCTACGACAACATCAGCAGCACTGTGTTCCCGCGGGTCACGCCAATCGGCTTTAACCCGAACGATCCGACCCATTTCACGCTCCTCAGCACCCGCGGCGGTTTCAGCAACACGGTCGAGTGCGCCCACGACCGCGAGTATTCGGGCGTCGTGAATATCACCATCCCGACGCAGCTGCTTGGCGGCGACGGCA
>JAYTHJ010000360.1:0-2372 GCA_043732725.1 Sphingomonadaceae bacterium
AGCGGGCTGCCCCGACATGGACTCAGCTTGCGCTTGGGCATCGGGTATCGACGCTACTTGCTGGTGTGATAAACCGGTTCTGAACGCAGGGTTCAGAGGCTGCACGGAGTCGACTCAGGGATTGAATCGCCTCGGGGCCGTCCGCGCGCCTTCAGCGTGTCAAGCTGCCGACTGTTCCGAAAGCGAGCGCCATGACCAGCCTGACATTTGCCGTCGACGTCATCGCGCGCGTCTGCCTCGTCGCGATGTTCCCGTTCAGCGCGGTCGAGAAAATCTGGGATTGGAACGATTGTCTGGCGCAGACCAACGCCGCCGGGCTACCGGGCGGGCGGTTGATGCTGATCGCCGCGATCGCCGTCGAGGCGGTGACGCCGGTGCTGATCGTCGTCGGGGTCTGGGACCGTGCTGCGGCGGTGATCCTCGCGGGCTTTTGCGTCGTGACGGCGTTCCTCTATCACCCATTCTGGGCCGCGACGGATTTTTGGTCGAAAGGCGCGCCCAGCAAGGGGCGAGAGCATTTCTGGCAGTTCCTGAAAAACTTTGGGCTGGTGGGGGGGATGCTGCTGGTGGTCTTCGCGGGGATGCCGACCGATCCGCTCGAGGTCATCCGACATCCGTTCGCGTCGACACGCGGCGGCTGATAAGCAATCGGCCCCGTGCAAGGCTTCACGGGGCCGATCTTTAGTTCCCGCGAGCGCGTCGCTTAGAACGGATAGTAGCGAAAGCTTAGGAAGCCGATGTTCTGCTTGGCGCGGACTTCGCCACCGACGCCGGCCAGCGAGCTTCGCTCGGTGTACGAATATTGCGCGCCGATCTGCGCCCGGCCGAACGGGCCCTGGTAAAGCTTCTGCCAGAACCCGCCGGTGATCTGCTTGAGCGCGTGGGTGTTGCCGTTGCAGGCGACCGAGCCTTCGATATAGCAGCCGGCGTTAGTATACAGCGGGTTGCCGTAACCATAGGCGAGCGTCTGACCGGCCGCGTTCACGGTCGTGAAGGAACGGGCTTCCTCGATTTCCTGGCCGGCAAAGCCGTAGACGTCAAGCATCTTGGTGGCATGGACCGTCACACCGGCAAGCAGCATCTGCTCGTGGATCGGCTTGATGTTGCCCTGGTCGTCAAAGGTTGCGTCGGACAGCTGACCCGAACCGTAGCGGCCGATGCCGCGTCCGGTCATCCCCGAGAACTGCACATCGAGCAGCTTGGGCACGACGGTGAAGCTGATGCTGCCGCCAAAGCCGCCCGCCGAGATGTCGTTGTTACCCGAGTTCACCCGGTACGACATGACGCGGTAGATGCCGAAGCCTTCGACGTGGAAGGCGTGCCCGGCAAAAGTATTATCGAAAGCGACTTTGCCGACGAAATCGGGCACGTGATTGAGCGTCAGCGAGTTCGCCCCGTTGAACAGCGAACCGCCGCCGGCGAGCTGGTTGAATACCAGCGATGCCGGCAACGGCGCTGCGGTACCGTTCGATCCGGCAAGCACGCCCGCCGGTGTGCCGACACCGGAGAATGTCGTCTGCGGGTTTTCCGCCGAGACCGCGAGCCAAAGATGATGGCCCATGCCGTCGACCGTCAACCGGACCTGCGGCTGGCGCGCCCAGGCGAATCCCGGCACGTACTGCGCGTCGATCTGCGGCGGCGTGACCTCGTTACGCGGCGTGATACCCTTCGAGTTCAGTGTCACCAGCGACCACGTCTGTCCGGCGAGGAAGTGGACGCCGACACCGTTGCCAGTGTCGTAATCAACCGTGCCGTAAAGGTGGCGGATACGCGGGTTGTAAGAGTTGCTTTCGTTCGAATTGGCGGTCTGCGCGGCACCGAGGAAGTCGAACTCGCCGTACATCGACAGTTTGGTCTGCTTGTTGACGTCACCCTGCGCGAGGAACGACAGGCGGCTCTGGCGCGCCGTGAAGCGGGCTTCGTTGGTGTAACCGGTGCGCGAGTTGCCGTAAGGGATGCTCTGGAACGGCGTCGCCACGTCGCTCGCCTGCTGATGCTGGCGGTAGATGCCGGCGAGTTCAAGGAAGCCGCCGGGGGTGATCGTGATGCCCTTGAAATAAAACTTGTCGTAATGCTTGGCCTTGTCGGACTCGGTCTTGACGACGGTCGCGATTTCGGCGGGCAACGCGACGATCTTCGCGTCGTTGGCATCGACCTTTTGCTGCACCACCGACAACTGGCTCTGGATGCTTTGCGTCTGCGAAGCGCTCGCGGCTTGTGTCGAGGTTGTGCCGTCGATGCGGCTCTGCAGCACCTCGACCTGCGCCTTCAGCGCCGAGCACTTCGAGATCGGCAGCATCTTCCGCAAGCTGCGCCTGCACTTCGAGCCCACGGCATTCGAGAAGGGCCTGGCGCTGCGCCTGCGCGGCGCC
>JAYTHJ010000361.1:0-2372 GCA_043732725.1 Sphingomonadaceae bacterium
CGGCGTCCGGACCTGCGATCGGTAACGGCAGTGCTCGATGCAGGCCGCGGGCAAGTGTACGCACAGACGATCACTGCCGATTGGCGCGGCGATGAAGCGCCGCGCGCGGCAACGCCCGCCGCCGTTGCCGCAGGCCTCCCCGCAGACGCCGTGCTGAGCGGCTCAGGCGCCAAGCTCGTCGTGACTGTGCGCCATTTCGCGACGGTGGCGGGCGATTATCCGCGAGCGGCCGATGCGCGCACGCTGCCCGAAGCGCGCCGCCAGGGACTGCCGACGCCCTGCTACCTCGAGCCCGCTGCATACTCGCAAGACCTTGCGGAGCCAAGCGCTCCGACAGTCGCGTGAACTGGCTGACCGTCTCCGCCGGTCTTGGCGATCTCGCGACGATCTCCGCGGTGGTCGAGCGCGCCTTTGATCCGCGTTTCGGCGAGGCGTGGTCGCCCGCCCAGCTTCGCAGCACGCTAAGCCTTAGCGGCAGCTGGGCGTGCCTGCTCCACGACGACGGGGCGGCGTTGGGTTTCAGCCTGTGCCGCCGCGCTGGCCCCGAAGCCGAGCTGCTGCTCGTCGGCGTGCTGCCGTTGCACCGCGGCCGCGGTGCCGGTTCGGCGCTGCTAGACGCGGCGTTCGGTACCGCCAGTGGCTTCGGCATCGACATCATGTTTCTCGAAGTACGCGACGGTAATCACGCCGCGCAGCAACTATACGAGCGCGCCGGCTTTGTCGCGGTTGGCCGTCGCCGCGACTATTATCGTGGCCGCAACACCGAGACTTTCGATGCGATAACCATGCGAAGACAACTCAAATAGCGCAATCGAGCGCTTTTAGGGCCAACCCTGGTCTTGTCATGCTTGAAGAATCGCGACATAGCCCCAATGTCAATCATCATGACAGTCGTCCTCAAGGATAAAATAATGCCAGACCGTAATGCAGCTCACGCCGAGCTGTTGTCGTTGACCGCCGACATCGTATCGTCGCATGTCGCCAATAATACCGTTGCGGTGTCGGACTTGCCGCACGTGATCGAGAACGTTTTCACAACGCTGTCGCGGCTTGGCGTCGAGCCGACTGAACCCGAAGTCAAGCAGGAGCCGGCGGTCACTGTTCGCGCCTCGATCAAGCCCGACTACATTGTCTGTCTCGAAGACGGTAAGAAGCTCAAGATGCTCAAGCGTCACTTAATGACGCATTACGGCATGACCCCCGATGCTTACCGGGCGAAGTGGAACTTGCCTGCAGAGTATCCAATGGTCGCGCCGAACTATGCCGCGCAGCGCCGGACGCTGGCGAAGAAGATCGGTTTGGGCACCAAGCGCACCTCGATCCGCAAGTAACGGTTTGGGCTCAGCCACAGCGATGCCTGTCGCCGCTTGCCGCCTTCCCGCCGCGCTCCTAATGTGCCGCGGCGGAGGCGGTGAATGAGCGGCAGGATCGACATCGAGGCGCTGTGCGCCAAGCAAGGCCTGCGCATCACCGAACAGCGCCGCACCATCGCGCGCGTGCTGTCGGACTCGGACGATCACCCCGATGTCGAGGAACTCCATCGCCGCGCGGTGCGGTTCGACCCCGGCATGTCGATTGCGACGGTGTACCGCACCGTCCGCCTGTTCGAGGAGGCCGGCATCTTGGAACGTCATGACTTCCGCGACGGCCGTTCGCGCTATGAACCAGTGCCCGACGAACATCATGACCACCTGATCGACATCGAGAGCGGCCACGTCGTCGAGTTCCACGATGCCGAGGTCGAGGCACTGCAGAAACGCATCGCCGCGCGGCTCGGCTACCGACTCGTCGATCACCGGATGGAGCTGTACGCTGTGCCGGCCACCCGGCCCGACCCCGAGAGCTCCCGCTGAACATCCGCATCAAACCGCCGCTCCGGCCGCAGCGCGAGGCGGCGCATCGCGGCCACCGTTTCGGCCCGGCCAAGACCCTGCTCGGCACCGCCGCCGCGGTCGGCGTAATCGTGCCGATGGAGCTGGTGATGCGGCGATTTTCGCGGCGCAACCGACCGCGGCTGCCGTGGCTGTTCCACAAGGCGCTGACTCGCGCTCTTGGCATCCACGTCACCGTGCACGGCCGTCAGCTCCGCCACGGCGGGATACTCTATGTCGCCAACCATCTGTCATGGGCCGATATTCCGGTGCTCGGCAGCCGCATGCTAGCGTCGTTCGTGGCAAAATCCGAGGTCGGCGGCTGGGGCATGATCGGCTGGCTCGCAGGCCTCAGCCGCACCGTCTACGTCGAACGCGATCGGCGGCACCGCGCCGGTGACGCCCGCGCCGCTATTGTCGAGCGGCTCGCCGCGGGCGACAATGTCATCCTGTTTCCCGAGGGCACCAACAGCGACGGCATCGGCGTGCTGCCGTTCAAGT
>JAYTHJ010000362.1:0-2369 GCA_043732725.1 Sphingomonadaceae bacterium
ACGTCCATCCACAGCAACGTCGACAGCGTCATCGAGATCAGGATCATCAGCCCGCCCATCGTCGGCGTGCCCTTCTTGGTGAGCAGGTGCGAGGCGGGGCCGTCGCTGCGGATCGGCTGGCCCTTGCCCTGCTTGCTCCGCAGCCACGCGATGAAGCGCGGCCCGATCAGCAGCGCGATCGCGAGCGCGGTCACCACCGCCGCACCGCTGCGAAAGGTGATATAGCGAAACAGGTTAAGGACGCCCTCGAAGTGCGTCATCCGGGCGAGCAGGAAGATCACCGCATGCGCTCCTCGATCAGACCGGCGACGACGGAACCGAGCTTCATAGCGTTGGAGCCCTTGACCAGTAAAACATCGTCGGCGGCAAGCTCGGTCTCGATCAGCGCCAGCGCGGCGGCGGCATCGTCGACAAGCGCGGTGCTCGTCCGCAGCCGCAGCACGTCGGCGAGCGGGCGCATGGCGGAACCGACCAGCACCGCGCGCGCGACGCCCGCCGCCTCGATAGCGGGGGCCAGTCCGGCATGGAACGCCTCCGAGCCGCCGCCCAGCTCGCCCATCGCGCCGAGCAGCGCCAGCCGCCGTCCACGGCGTTCGGGTCTGATGCCACCGAGCACGCCCAGCGCTGCAGTCATCGAGGCAGGATTGGCGTTGTAACTTTCGTCGATGACCACGGCGGTGCCCTCGCTACGCTGAACCCGCCGCCGCGCGCCGCGCCCGGGCAGGTCGCTCAGCTCGGCGAGCGCCAGTCCCGCCAGCGCAAGGTCGCCGCCCGCCGCATGCACGACTGCCAGCACGCCGAGTGCGTTGTTGAGCCAGTGCTTGCCCGCCATGCCAACCTTGAAGATCAGCCGCTCGTCGAACACGTCGGCGCTCGCGGTCGTGCAATCGGGGAGCAGCGCGAAGTCGACGGCGCGGACGTCGGCACCCTCGCCGAAGCCGAAGGTGATAATCCGATTGGCGTGGGGCTTAGCGTGCCTGATGAGCCGGTCGCGATGATCGCTGTCGTGGGGGATAACCGCGATACCGCCCGGTTCGAGGCCGGCGAAGATCTCGCCCTTGGCGTCGGCGATGGCTGCCTCGTCGGAGAAGAATTCGGCGTGTGCGCAGGTCACCCAAGTGACCAGCGCGATATTCGGACGCACCAACTTGGTCAGCGCCGTCAACTCGCCAGCATGGTTCATGCCCATCTCGAAGACACCGAAGCGGCTGGCGGCAGGCATGCGCGCAAGGCTGACCGGGACGCCGGTGTGGTTGTTATACGACTTGACCGAGGCGTGTACGCGGTCGGGTGCGGCACGGCCGAGCGCGAGGCGTAGCGCCTCCTTGACGCCGGTCTTGCCGACGCTCCCGGTGACCCCGATGATCGTGGCATTCGTGCGAGCTCGGGCTGCGACCGCGAGCGCGTTCAGCGCCGCCATGGTATCCGGCACATGGACGTGGGGAGCGTCGACCGCCTGACTGACCAGCAGTCCGGCTGCGCCGCGGTCGAGCGCGGGCGAGACGAAGCGGTGTCCGTCATCGTGCTCGCCGGTTAGCGCGACGAACAGCTCGCCGCCGATGAGCTCGCGCGAGTCGAAGCTGACGCCGTCAACCTCGAAGGCCTCGGACAGCACGCCGCCGGTCGCAGTTGCGATGGCGGCTCCCGTCCACAGCGGGGCGAAGTCGTCGGTCAAGCCGCGCACGCGCGCGCGACTTCGACATCGTCGAACGGCAACACGCGGTCGCCGACGATTTGGCCCTGTTCGTGGCCCTTGCCCGCGATGAGCACGACGTCGTCGGGGCCGCTGGCGGCAATGGCGGCAGCGATCGCCTCGCGCCGATCGGCGATCTCGGTGGCACCATCGGCGGCGGCCATGATGGCGGCGCGGATCGCGGCGGGGTTTTCACTGCGAGGGTTGTCGTCGGTTACGACGACCGCGTCGGCGAACTGCACCGCGACCACGCCCATTTCAGGGCGCTTACCGATGTCGCGGTCGCCGCCCGCGCCGAACACCAGCCGCAGCTTGCCCTTCGTATGCGGTCGCAGCGCCTCGCACGCCGCGCGCAGCGCGTCCGGAGTGTGCGCGTAATCGACGTAAACCGGTGCGCCCGATCGCGTAATTACCGCCCGTTCCAGTCGCCCGCGAACGGGCACGAGCCGTGCCAGACCGGCCAGTGTCGTCGAGGGAATGCCCCCGGTCGCCAGCACCAGCCCGGCCGCGACCAGCGCGTTCGCCGCCTGATACGCGCCGATCAGCGGCAGTTCGATCTTATGCGCCACGGCATCGACCAGCAGTTCAAGCGTCTGCCCGAGCTGCGTCGGGGTCTGGCGAACCAGCGTGATCCCGGCACCCGCCGTGCCAACCGTCAGCAGCTTGAGTCCGCGCG
>JAYTHJ010000363.1:0-2369 GCA_043732725.1 Sphingomonadaceae bacterium
CCGCATGCCGACGCCAAGCTGTTCGTCACCGCCGCACCGCCGGTACGCGCCGCCCGCCGCGCTGCCGAGCTCGCCGCCGCGGCGCAGTCGACCGATCTGGACACTGTCCTCGCCGACATCCTCGCCCGCGACGCGCGCGATAGCGGGCGCAGGACGGCACCGCTGCGGCAAGCCGATGACGCCGCCTTGCTCGACACCTCGGAAATGGCTATAGCATCTGCCGTCGCTCACGCGATCGCGCTGGTCACGGCGCGAGTAGGCGCGCGCGGCTAGCCAACATGGCGGGACGAAACGGCGCTGTGGCCCGCTTCGACGTATTCCGCTGTTTGGACGATGATAGGCGATCGGCATGGTGCCGGGCGTCGGCGAAGAACGGCCGGCATGGTGCTGGTTGCGATGGTCACGGGCCAACCCCGGGCGGTCGAGTGTAATTGAGGTTTACTGAATGGCTTCTGCTGCCCAACCGACCCGCGACGACTTTGCCGCGATGCTCGAAAGCTCGCTCGGCAAGAATCAATCGTTCGAAGGCCGGGTCGTCAAGGGTCGCGTCACCGCGATCGAGAATGATCTCGCGGTGATCGATGTCGGGCTGAAGTCCGAAGGCCGCGTGCCGCTGCGCGAGTTCGCTTTGCCGGGCATGAAAGCCGAGATCAGCGTCGGTGACGAAGTCGAAGTCTATGTCGACCGCGTCGAAAATGCCATGGGCGAGGCGATGCTGTCGCGCGACCGTGCCCGCCGCGAAGCCGCGTGGGACACGCTCGAAACGCAATACGCCGCCGCCGAGCGCGTCGAGGGCGTCATCTTCGGGCGTGTCAAGGGCGGCTTCACCGTCGACCTGTCGGGAGCCGTGGCGTTCCTGCCGGGCAGCCAGGTCGATATCCGTCCGGTCCGCGACGTCACCCCGCTGATGAACCTGCCGCAGCCGTTCGTCATCCTGAAAATGGACCGCAAGCGCGGCAACATTGTCGTGTCGCGCCGCTCGATCCTCGAGGAAACTCGCGCCGAACAGCGCACCGGGCTGATCCAGAGCCTCGCCGAGGGTCAGATCGTCGACGGCGTCGTCAAGAACATCACCGATTACGGCGCGTTCGTCGACCTTGGCGGAATCGACGGCCTGCTGCATGTCACCGACATGAGCTACAAGCGCGTCGGGCATCCGAGCGAAGTACTCAATATCGGCGACACGCTGCGCGTCCAGATCGTCCGCATCAACCGCGAGACGCAGCGCATCTCGCTCGGCATGAAGCAACTCGAGGCCGATCCGTGGTCCGCCGCCGCCGGCAAGTATCCGGTCGGCAGCAAGCACAAGGGTCGCGTCACCAACATCACCGAATACGGCGCGTTCGTCGAACTCGAAGCAGGTATCGAAGGCCTCGTCCACGTCTCCGAGATGAGCTGGGTCAAGAAGAACGTTCACCCCGGCAAGATTGTCAGCACCAGCCAGGAAGTCGAGGTCATGGTCCTCGAAGTCGACGAAGATAAGCGCCGCATCTCGCTCGGCCTCAAGCAGGCGCAGCGCAACCCGTGGGAGGTCTTCGCCGAACAGTTCCCGATCGGCACCGTGGTCGAGGGCGAGGTCAAGAACTCGACCGAGTTCGGGCTGTTCATCGGCCTCGACGGCGAAGTCGACGGTATGGTCCACATGTCCGACATCGCCTGGGGACTGTCGGGCGAGCAGGCGCTGGCGGCGCACCACAAGGGCGAGCGCATCCGCGCCGTCATCCTCGAAGTCGACGTCGAGAAGGAGCGCATCAGCCTCGGCATCAAGCAGCTCGATGACAGCAAGGTCGCGGCTCCGGCCTTGGCGGCCGACGGCGGCAGCGACCTGCGCAAGAACCAGATCGTCACCGTCACCGTCGTCGAGGCCCGCGACGGCGGCATCGAGGTCGAGATCGGCGAGAACGGCGAACGCGCCTTCATCAAGCGTGGCGACCTCAGCCGCGACCGCGACGACCAGCGCGCCGAGCGTTTCCAGACCGGCCAGAAGGTCGACGCGATGGTGATCGGCTTCGAGCGCGGCAAGAAGCCGACGCTCAGCATCAAGGCCGAGCAGATCGCGTCGGACAAGCAGGCCGTCGCGCAATACGGCTCGTCGGACTCAGGCGCGTCGCTTGGCGACATTCTAGGCGCGGCGCTTAACAAGGCGAAGGATACCGACAAGGGCTGATCCGGCAGTCTGAATCGCGGCTTGCGCTAAGCGCCTCGTAAAGCTATCGATCCGGCCGACCGTACGGTAACAATCATTTTATTTTAGTGTTGCCTTTGTTAAGAAACTGTCTTGCCTCGACGGCTGCACGTAGAACTCAGCCGCCGGTGTGCTGCTATCGTTGACAAGGCAAATATGATGATTAGATCGGAACTCGTACACT
>JAYTHJ010000364.1:0-2363 GCA_043732725.1 Sphingomonadaceae bacterium
GCAACGGTCCCGAGTTGCGCTGCATAGCGCCGGACCGCCTCGGCCGGTTCAATGTCCTGAGTGACGATGCAGTGCCCGGTATCGAGCGCCAGCCGAAGCGTTGGATGCCGCTCGGCCAGCGCCGCATAGCCGGCAACCGTCTCGATCAGCATCCCCGGTTCGGGTTCGAAGCTGACGTCGACACCGTGCGTCGCGGCATAGTCGCAAACACACGCGAGTCCATCATCGAGCCACTGGCGGGCCTGCGCATAGTCCACGTCAGGCTTGGGAATGCCGGCCCAGAACGAGATCGTCTCGCTGCCGAGGATTGCGGCGATATCGATCGCACGCTGGAGGAAGGCGACGCGCCGATCGCGCCCCGCAGCGTCGGCGGTAACCATCGTCGGCTCGTGCTTGTCGCGCGGGTCGAGCAGATAGCGCGCCCCGGTCTCGATGACGCTGTGCAGTTTGAGCCGGCGCAGCCGCGCCGCCAAGCGTTCGCTCGCGGCAGCCCAGTCGGTAGCGAACGGGTCGTGATGATGATGATCGAGCGTCAGCGCGACGCCGTCATAGCCGCTGTCGGCGATCAAGCTCAGCGCATCGTCGAGCCGGTGGTTCGCCGCCCCATTGGTGTTGTAGGCGAAGCGTAAGCTCACACCGCGATCTCGCCCAGCCGATAGGCGACGTGATGCGCCTCGGGTTCACGGTAGAGCGGGTAGAGCGGCCCAACGATCGCATCGGCCAGCGCCGTATCGAACAGCGGCTGCTGTTCGCCAAGCCGAGCCAGTGCCGCCTCGGTCAGCCGCACCGGTCGCAGCGTCGCGGTCGGCTCACCGTAGCGGATCAGCGGGTGGTCACGCGCCTGCAGCTTGGCGACGTTGCGCTCGCCGATACGGTAATAGCTCATCGTCTCGACCTCGAGTCCCGGCACGAACACCTTGACGGTCGCCACGCCGCCACCGGGCGGCGACACGTCGATATAGAGCACGTCAAACCCCGCCGTCGTCAGCCGATCGATCGCGATGCGCCCAGCGGCACGGCTACCCGGCGGATCGACCGGTGTGATCGGCAAGCTCTCGAAGCGCTTGTGCGCCGCAACCGCGTAAATGCTCGGCGCGAGCTGCTGCCGGAGCAGATCACCATCGGTCTTCGCCCATTCGAGCATCGCCTGCAGGGCGCGGCTTTCTTCACTGTCGAGGCTGACCTTCGCGCGCTGCACGAAGTTTTCGATGTAACCCGCTGGTGCAACACGGCGCGCATCAGCTAGCGGCCCATGGCTGAACGTCTTGCGAACGCGTGCGGCGGCGAACTCGGTCATTGCCTTGACCAGCGCGCGGTCGCGGTCGGGATCGCACGCCTCACCGCACGCCGACAGCATTATAGGCACGCGCGGCCCGTGCCCCGGCTCATCGTGGCCGACGACGTAGAGATTGGTCAGCCCGAACTCGTCGGTGGCGAACTTCGGATAGATGCGGATACCGGCATCGGCGAACAGCGCCAGCAGTTCAGCGGCCCGCGGGCTCGGTGCGATCGCCGGATCGAGCAAGATGCCCTGATCGAGCGCTCGGAAAACCAGCCCGTTGCCGTCGCGCTGCAGTAGTTCCAGAACGCCATGACCAACCGCCCAGTCGACATCGGGTCCCGCCCCGAGGCCGTTAGTGATCATCGTCGTGAACGGCTGGTAGCCGGGGCTGAGTTCGAACCAGTCCGACGCGGCGAGGTCGATCGGGATCAGCACCGGCTCGCCGGTCTCGAAACGCGTCGCCTCGCTCCAATCGAGCAGCGTTGTGTGGTCGACCGGCGATCCGGCGGGCAGGCAGCAAGTCAGCGGATCGACGATGCTGTTCGCACCGACGCCGGCAACCAGCGCATCATAGGAGCCGTGCGTCTTCGGCCGTTGCTGCAGCGCCAGCGTCGGGAAGATCGCCTCGGCGATCTCGCCAAGCGCGCCGACGATGGCCTGCGCATCGGTCGCACCGTAACCGATGCCGCTCGGCTGCGCGCCGATCAGCCCCAGGCTTTCGTCGAGAAACAGCGCGACCACCCACACCGGCACGCCGGTACGGTCGAGCGCGGTGATCGGGAAGCCGACAATCCGCCCCGGCGGCAGCGCGTCGAGATACGCCAGCGCAGCATCGGGCAGAGGTCGCGGCAAGTTATCACGGCGGCTCACTGAGGGGCTTTCAATAACATCGGGATCACTCCCACAGGGCGCGCGAGCGAAGCATCCAGGCTGGCCAGCGCCTGCGCGCGGCCAACATCGGGGGCGAACTCGAACGGCGTACACAGGCTGCCGAAGTCGAGCCGCGCGATGACGTCACGATAGCGCTGCAGTTCGCGGTGTGTCAGTGGAATATTCTTGTGAAATGCCTTATGGGTGGAAA
>JAYTHJ010000365.1:0-2362 GCA_043732725.1 Sphingomonadaceae bacterium
ACCCCGATGTGGACACCGTAATGCTCGAGCATCGCGGCGTAATGCTCGACGATGAGCCCATATTGCTCGGCCAGCGACGGTTCGGCGAGACGCTCGCCGGTCGCTAGCCAATGCATCACCTGCCCGAGCAGCCACGGCTTGCCGTAAGCGCCGCGCCCGATCATGACTCCATCGGCATCTGACGCCGCGAGCGCCGCGGCGACGTCTTCGAGCGAACAGATGTCGCCGTTGACGATCACCGGGACCGACACCGCTGCCTTGACGCGAGCAACGAACGCCCAATCGGCGCTATCGCGATACAGCTGGCAGCGGGTGCGGCCATGAACGGTGATCATCGCGACGCCGAGTTCTTCGGCAATCCGCGCCAATTCGGGGGCATTGAGGCTCGCGTGGTCCCACCCCATCCGCATCTTAAGCGTCACCGGTACATCGACAGCCTTGACCGTCGCTGCGATCAGCGCCGCGGCGAGCGGCAGGTCGCGCATCAGCGCCGACCCAGCATGGCCGTTGACCACCTTCTTGACCGGGCAGCCCATATTGATGTCGATAATCGCGGCGCCGCGGTCGGCATTGAGCTTGGCGGCTTCAGCGATCACCCGCGGCTCGCAGCCAGCGAGCTGCATCGACACCGGCTCTTCGCTCAGGTCCCACGCGGTTTTCTGGATCGACTGGCGCGTTTCGCGCACCATCGCCTCGCTGGCGATCATCTCGCTAACCGTCAGCCCGGCACCGTAACGCTTGACTATGCGCCGGAACGGCAGGTCGGTGACGCCAGTCATCGGCGCCAGCATCACGGGCTGCCCGATCGTCAACGAACCGATGGCGATGGACTTCAGATTATGCACTATGCTGCCTGTAAATAAGGCATATTGTCTAGCAACTCGCTCGCCGACGGGCAAGTACGGCCGCACCAGCGCGGTCGACGCGACACCGCTGCGGGGTGCCGCGTCGACCGCGCTGCAAGGCTCAGGCCTGCTTGCTCAGCCACAGCATCCAATATTGCGCGAGCTGCGCGCGCGGGCCGTTCTTGACGTTGGCCAGCGCTGCAGCCGCGCCAGCCTTGTCGCCGCTGCGGGCCAGAGAGGCCCCGAGCCGAAGGTAGACCGTGTCGCTATCGACGCCGCCTTTAGTCAGCGCGAACCGGTACAGATCGGCGGCCTTGGCGTACTCGCCGTAGCCATAATAGGCATCGGCGGTTCCCGCGGCGGCCTTGCCGGTCGCAGCCTTGCGCGCGTCGCGGTCGAGCCCAGGCAACGAGGCGCGGTCGCCGGCGACCTTGCCGTCGACCATTTTGCCAAGGTCGGCGGTGGTCGCGCGATTGCTGTTCAACGCGCCAGCGGCGCGGCCCTGCGCCAAAGCCGCCTTGGCCTCGCCGGGTAACCCGCGCACCGCCGCGGTCTCGGCATATTCGACATAATCGCGCTCGCCATTGAGCGCACCGGCGGTCGCCATAAGCCGCATCACGTCGAGATTACCCTGATCGTCGAGCTTCGCGCTATCGCGAAGGATGACGAGCGCGTCGCGCCAGTTGCTTGGCTTGGGATAGGCCGTCACTAGCGCCAGCGCGGCCGTCTGCGTCGGCGCGCTCAGCTTATTATCATAGGCGATCCGTACCGCGGTAGCGTACCAGCTCTCGTCGGCGACCTTACCGGCGGCCGTTTGCGCGGCAATCGCACGATTGAGCGTATCGAGCGCCTTGGTCGGCTGCTTCTGTTTCCGATAAAGCTCCGCCAAGCCGATCAACGCTTCGGGATCGTTCGGCGAAAGCGCGACCAGCTCCTCGCTGCGCTTTGTCGCGGCAATATAATCATTCCGTTGCAACGCCAGAACGCTGAGGTTGCGCAGGAACTTTGGGCGATCCTCGGCCGTGACGCGACTGCTCGCAAGCATTCCGTTCAGCGCTTCCTCGAGCAGCGCATCGGCTGGGTTGAGCGTTCCCGTCGGCACCGCTGCCACCGACGTCGCAGCGCGCATCCCGATCGCATCGTTTAGCTTGATCGCGTTAATCATATAATTGTCATCGTCGGTACGGTTGGGCAGCGCCTCGGCTTCGCGGATCTTTGCGAGAGCCCCTGGATAATCCTTGGCGGTCTGCAGCTTCTGCGCGTCGCTCAGCACCGCTTGGACCGGCTTCGACAGTTTCGGCCCCGCAGGCTTGCCCGCATCGGCTTTCTTGTCGACCTTGGCCGCCAGCGCTGGTGTCGCCAATCCGCCAAGCCCGGCAAACATCATTGCAGCGGCGATCGCTGTTGTTGTTCCGTAAACCAAGTTGCTACGCATCTAACCACCTCCCAATCGATTTTTGCTTGCCGTTGCGCTATCTCGACGGGACGCGGAGGTCAATTGTCTAAGCTGCCCGTCT
>JAYTHJ010000366.1:0-2354 GCA_043732725.1 Sphingomonadaceae bacterium
ACGGTATGCTGTTTCAGTCGGCTCGGGCGTCCCAACGCCTGCGGGTGATCGCTAGCCCACCGGTCGTCGACCGAATTGGCCCCGTAGCCGTCGTCGTAATCGGGATAAGCGGCAAACTGCTCGTCATCGAGCTTGGCATGTTTAATCCGCGACCGGCCAAGCGCGATTACACCGATCGCCAGCCCCGCAGCGACCAAGCCGATCGGGTTGCCGCGCGCCGCCTTCTGAACCGAGGCCATGATGTCGGCACCTTGGGCGCCGATACCCTCGACGGCGTTGTTGACCAGCGTCCGCGGCGACAACCGGTGCTGGAGATCGTCGACCGTTGCCGCGATCCGGTCGCGCGTCGCCTCTGCGTCGGCCTCGAGAGTACTGACTTTGCTCGCCATGCTACTTCCCTCTCAGCTCGTCGATGCCGTCGCGCACCGATGCGATCGTACGCTCGGGCACGAGCGCCTTGGCGCTTATCCGCTTGCTGCCGGTCAATGCCAGCGCCGCACCGATGCCCCCCGCGACGACCGCGACGATCAAAGCCGCCCAGCCCGCCCCGAAATATGGCGACAGCCAGCCGACGAAGGCTCCGAGCAGCGTGAACAGCGCCCCCAGCAGCAGAATGACGCCCGCGACGATCAGCACGATGCCGCCGACGGCCGACTTGACGCCGCCAACAACTTCGCTTCGCGCCATGCGGATCTCGGTACGGAACAGGTGCTCGGTATCGGTGACGAGGCTCTTGACGAGGTCGGTCAGCGATGGTTCGGCACCCGGGCTGGTGGTAATGTTACGCGGAGTAGAAGACATCGGTGGCTCCTTGCCGAAAGCGTCGGTTAGCGGCTGCTGGCGGCGCTCTCGGCTTTCAGCAAGCGGGCCACGATCAGACCAGACACCAGCGCCAGCCCGATCGCCAGACCAGGCATGCGGCGCGCGAAATCGCGCACATCGTTGCCGATGTCTCCCGGCGTCATGCGCTGGATATCGTGCGACCAGCCCTCGACAGTTGTCGCGACCTTAACGATGTACGGCGACACCGCGCCGCCGCCGTTGTCATTCAGTTTGTCGGCGATCTCGTGCGCCGCGGTCGCCACTTCGTTGAGCGCCGACGTGATCTGCGACTTGCCGTCCTCGACGATTTCCTGGACTTTGCCCGTCGCGGTGCTGCGCAGAGTCTGGACCGCGTCCTTCGCCCCCGAAACAGCCAGTCCGTCCATCGCGCCGCCGTGGTTGCTCTGCTCGAGCGCGCCGTGGCTGCCACTCAGGTGCGGCATGCCCGCCGAAGTCGTCGTGGCCGTCGAAACACCGTCGTCCATGATGAAGTCCTTTCTGCGATGTGCAATCCCGAACCTGAACGTGAAAGCGCATGACGGGTTCCCGGGGCCGGTAGCCTACAGGATCGTGTTGAACAGGGTCGGTCCGGCTTCGTCAAGCCACCGCCGATTTCGCCAGACATTGTCCTTCGAGGCTGCGCTGTTGTCGCCAGTGGCGATGAGCGATACGACCGCCCGGCACTGATCAGGGAACTGCCATGACCGCAATCATCGACATCCATGCGCGCGAGATCCTCGACAGCCGGGGCTGGCCGACGGTCGAGGTCGAGATCCTCCTCGAAGACGGCAGCACCGGGCGAGCCGCCGTGCCGTCGGGTGCTTCGACCGGCGCACACGAAGCGATCGAACTCCGCGACGGCGACCCGGCACGTTACAGTGGCAAAGGCGTGCTGAAGGCGTGCGCCGCGGTCAACGGTGAGATCGCCGATGCGCTCGGCGGGATCGACGCCGAAGAGCAGGGCGAAATCGACGCGACAATGATCGAACTCGACGGCACCCCGAACAAGGGCCGACTGGGGGCGAACGCGATCCTCGGGGTCAGCCTAGCGGCGGCCAAAGCTGCCGCCGAGAGCCGCGGGCTGGCGCTGCACCGTTATATCGGCGGCGTCGCCGCGCACGTCCTGCCCGTGCCGATGATGAACATCATCAACGGCGGTGTCCACGCCGATAACCCGATTGATTTTCAGGAGTTCATGGTGATGCCGGTCGGGGCGGAGACGCTGACCGAAGCGGTGCGCTGGGGCTCGGAGATCTTCCACACGCTGCGATCCGAACTCGCGGCGGCGGGGCATTCGACCGCGGTCGGCGACGAAGGCGGCTTCGCGCCGAACCTTGCGGGCACGACCGCAGCCCTCGATTTCATCATGCGCGCTGTCGAGAAAGCCGGCTACTCGCCCGGCGATCAGGTCATGCTGGCGCTCGATCCGGCAGCGAGCGAGTTTTTCAAGGCGGGCCGCTACGAGCTCCGCGGCGAAGGCAAGTCGCTGACCCCGGCGGAGATGGTCGACTATTACGCCGACTTGTGCGCGC
>JAYTHJ010000367.1:0-22050 GCA_043732725.1 Sphingomonadaceae bacterium
AACTCGCTCAGGTCGTATTCGCGGCCGTAGTTGACCTCGTCCCAGCGCATCGCGGTCTTTAGCGCCGTCATCGCATGCGCGCAGCGCGGTAGATCGGCCTCGGCCGCCCAGATCGCCAGCGCCACCGCGCGCCCCGACGCGGTGGTGAAGCTGTCGCGGTACGCCGCGAGATCGCCCGCGACGACCGCGAACAGATAGGCGGGCTTGGGCCACGGATCGACCCATTCGGCGTAATGCCGCCCGTCCGCCAGCGCCCCAGCTGCGCCGCGGTCGCCGTTCGACAACAGCACGGGATAGCGCGCCGCATCGGCTTCGAGCCGGACTGTATAGCCGGTCAGCACATCGGGCCGGTCGGGGAAAAAGGTGATCCGGCGAAAGCCCTCGGCCTCGCACTGCGTGCACAGGATGCCGCCCGAGGCGTACAACCCCATCAGCTTGGTATTCGCCGCCGGCGCGATCTCGACGACGGTCTCGACGAAGGCGTGATCGCCGTTAATGGCGAGCGTCAGCTTGCCGTCAGCCGCGACGGCCTCGACCACGACGCCGTCGACTGTCACCGAGACCAGCGCCAGATCCTCGCCGTCGAGCACTAGCGGACGGGCGTGTGTGCCGTTGCGTGTCACCGTCAGCCGCGCTGTCACCCGCGTCCGCGCCGCATCGAGCGCGAAACGCAGCGCTGCCTCGGGGACTAGCCAGTCGGGGGCGCGGTAATCTGCGAGGCGGATCGTCTGCGGTACGGCGGCGTCGAGCATCGGCTATGTCCTTCGGATCGACCCCGGACATACGCGGCGGCCCAGGGTGGCTCAAGCGTATTGAGCGCGCAGGCTCAGTCGACATCCTCGACGTCGACGCTCTCGCCGGTGACGCGCTGGCTCAGTGCGGCCGCCATGAACGGATCGAGATCGCCGTCGAGCACTTGGCCCGGCGCGGTCGAGGTGACCCCGGTGCGCAAGTCCTTGACCAGCTGGTATGGCTGAAGGACGTACGACCTGATCTGGTGGCCCCAGCCGATGTCGGTCTTGCCCGCCTCGACCGCGTTCGATGCCGCCTCGCGGATCGCCAGCTCGCGCTCGTACAGGCGAGCCTTGAGCATCTTCATCGCGGTGGCGCGGTTCTTGTGCTGCGAGCGCTCGTTCTGGCAGGCGACGACGACGCCAGTCGGCATATGCGTAATCCGCACCGCCGAGTCGGTGGTGTTGACATGCTGTCCGCCTGAACCCGACGCCCGATAGGTGTCGATCTTCAAATCCTTGTCGTCGATGACGATATCGATATCGTCGTCGACGACCGGATAGACCCAGACGCTGGCGAAGCTGGTGTGCCGCCGTGCCGCTGAGTCGTAAGGGCTGATCCGCACCAGCCGGTGGACGCCGCTCTCGGTCTTCGCCCAGCCATAGGCGTTGGGACCTTTAAGCAGCAGCGTCGCCGATTTGATCCCGGCCTGCTCGCCGGCGTGAAAATCGATCAGCTCGACTTTGTAACCGTGGCGCTCGCCCCAGCGCATGTACATGCGCTGCAGCATCGCGGCCCAATCCTGCGATTCGGTACCGCCAGCTCCCGAATTGACCTCGATATAGCTGTCGTTGGCGTCGGCCTCGCCCGCCAGCAGCGCCGCGACCTTATCGGTGTCGGCGCGGCGCGCGAGGTCGGCCAGCGCGGCGACGGCCTCGTCGGCAAGTGCGGTGTCGCCCTCGGCTTCAGCCATATCGTAAAGCTCGACGTTATCGGCCAGCTCGAGCTCGATCGCCCGTGTCGCGCCGATCGCCTCATCGAGGCGGCGGCGCTCCTTCATGACGTCCTGCGCCGCCTTCGGGTCGTTCCAAAGCGTTGGGTCTTCGACCCGTGCGTTCAGCTGATCGAGCCGCCGGAGCGCACGATCCCAGTCAAAGAAACCTCCTCAGCAGGTCGAGCGCCTGCTGGATTTTATCGATATGGGCGATGCCCTCGGCGCGCATGGTGGTGCTTTCTGAAGCTGGGCGAGAGTGGCTTAGGTAGACCCTTCGCTGATGTCCGACAATGCCCGTCACCCTTTTCTACTCGCTCTCCCGTCCTTGTGGGAGAGGATCGGGGTAAGGGACTTGCTGGCTCCGGTTTCGGGCCAGAAGCAAAGGCAGGGCGTCCCCCACCCAGCCATCCCACAAGGATGGGCGAGGGCTAGCAAGGGCGAAGGCCCTAATAAATTCCCCCCGTATTCCGCATGAACTCGGCGTCCGACCGCACTGCCCTTGGCGCTCCCGTCTTCGCGCCGTCGCTGCCGCCGGCCGAGGCCGCCCGGCGCGGCTCGCTCTCCGGCTTGAACGCCTCCCAGATCACCGCGGCTTTCGGCTCATCGGTCGGCCATGCGCCGAAGACGCGCTTGCCGCTGCGGCGATCGACGCGGACCATGCGGACGCCGGGCGGGATGACGAATGGCAGCTTGGGGACGTCCTTCAGCACCTTGACGCCGAAATCCTTCCAGATCGGCAGCGCGATCGAGCCGCCTTGCGCATAGCCGCCGAGATTACGCGGCTTGTCGTAGCCGAGGTACAACCCCGCGACGAGATCGGGGGTACCGCCGACGAACCACACATTCGTCGGGCCGGTGGTGGTGCCGGTCTTGCCCGCCAGTGGCCGGTCCATGTCCGCGAGGCGCACCGCGGTACCGCGCAGCACGACGCCCTCCATTAAATGCACCGCCTGGTACGCGGTGCGCGCATCGATCGACTGCTTGGGGACGCCGCCCGGATGCGGCATCGGTTCGCCGTTCCAGTCGGGGGCGTTACAGCCGATGCAGGCGCGGGTGTCGGCGCGGTACAGGACACGGCCGTCGCGGTCCTGCACCATATCGATCAGTGTCGGCGTGTGTGCGCGGCCATTGTCGAACAGCTGCGCATAGGCGTTGACCAGCCGCATGACGGTCGTGTCACCCGCCCCGAGCGCGATCGCCAGCACCGGCGGATAATCGCCGATGCCGAACGCTTTCGCCTGCTTAACGACTTTATCCATGCCGGTGTTGTAGGCAATCCGCACCGTCATCAGGTTGCGCGACTGTTCGAGCCCCCAGCGCATCGTCTGCGCCCCGGCATAGCCGCCGCCGAAGTTCTTAAAGCATTTCTGGCCAAGCCGCTTGGTCTGGTAGACGCAGTACGGCGCGTCGACGACGATCGACGACGGGGTGAAACCGTTATCCATCGCGGTCGCATAAACGATCGGCTTGAATGTCGAGCCGGGCTGGCGCAGCGCCTGCGTGGCGCGGTTGAACGCGCTGGCGCGCGCGTCGAAGCCGCCGACCATCGCCAGCACGCGGCCGGTATGCGGATCCTCGACGACCATGCCACCCGACACTTCGGGAATCTGGCGCAGCGCGTAGCCGCCGGTTGCCTTGGTCACCGCGATGACGTCGCCGGGGCGGAGCAACTGCGACGCGGGTGTGCCGACACCCTTGAGCGGCATGCTGGCGCTCGACGCCGCCATGCGTCCTTCGCTGCCGTCGGTGAAGCCGAGTTCGATGCCGCCGCCGGTGTTCGCCAGCACCATCGCCGGATACCAGTCGGCGTAGCCGGTACCGAGATTTACCGCGCGCAGCCGGTCGGGCCAGCCATCGCCGGGGGCGATCTTCGCCGCCGGCCCGCGCCAGCCTTTGCCGCGCTCGTAGCGGATCAGCCCGTCGCGCAATGCCTGCTCGGCGGCGGCTTGCATGGCGGGGTCGATCGAGGTGCGGATCCACAAGCCGCCGCCATAGACGCTGTTCGGCCCGGCGTCAGGCGTCTCGCCGTAGCGCGCGATCAGGTCGCGCCGGACGTCCTCGGTGAAATAGTCGCCGTTGCGGACCGCGGCGGGAGCGTGCGCGGCGATGGCGATGAGCGGCTTGCTCTCGGCATCGGCAGCCGCTGCCTGCGTCAGATAGCCGTTCGCCGCCATCTGCCTGAGCACATAATTGCGCCGCGCCAACGCGCGGTCGTGATCGGTCACCGGATTGTATGTCGACGGTGCCTTGGGCAGGATCGCCAGATACGCCATCTCGTCGAGATTGAGGTCGGCCACCGACTTGCCGAAATAGGCCTGGGCCGCTGCCTCGACGCCGTAGGCATTACGCCCGAGGAAAATCTGGTTGAGATAGAGTTCGAGGATCTGCTGCTTGGTGAACGCCGCTTCGATGCGCCGGGCAAGGAAAGCCTCCTTCAATTTGCGCGCGATCGACACCTTGCTGTCTTTGAGCAGATTCTTCGCCAGCTGCTGCGTGATCGTCGAGGCTCCGACCGCACGCCGGTCACTGCCCAGCGAGCCTATGTTAGTGCCGATGGCGCGGATTATCCCGAGATAGTCAAGGCCGCCATGCTCAAAGAAGGTCTTGTCCTCCGCCGAGATATAGGCGTGGATAAGCTGCGGCGGAATCTCGCGGTAGTTGAGATAGACACGCCGCTCGCGGGTGAAACTGGTCAGCACGGTGCCGTCGCTGGCGCGCACCGTCGACGGTATCGGCGCGGCATACTGCGCCAGCTGCCGCGCGTTCGGCAGCCCGTCGGTCGCCCAGACGTACAACCCGCTCGCCGCCAGCGCTCCGACGACCAGCAAAATCGTCGCCCACACCGCGAACCGCCGCATTCAAACCCTTCCGCTCACTCGACCTTGTCTATAGCAGCCTGGCGACCCGGCACAACGCGGCCCGACATCGGTCTGCCGCGGCGGCGTAACAAATGCGCTTCGATCGCCCGCGCGATTCCCTCGCCAATCCGCCGCTGGCCGGCTTTGGAAAACAACAGCCGGGCATCGTCGTCGTTGGTGACATAACCGGTTTCGAGCAGTACCGACGGAATATCGGCGGCCTTAAGCACGAGAAAACCGGCGAAATGGTGGAACTCGCCGCGGAAGCCGATGCGGCTGGCGAGCTCATCCTGCAGCGTCTCGGCGAATGCCACCGCAACATTCATCGTCTGGCGCTGTTCGAGGTCGATCAGGATGTCGCCGACTTCGGGAGCCTCGCGGGCGATGTCGACCCCGGCGATGATGTCGGCCTTGTTCTCGCGCGCCGCGAGGCGTGCTGCGACCGCGTCCGATGCCGTCGCCGACAGCGTATAGACGCTCGCGCCGCGTGCGCCGGCGTTCGGCGCGCTGTCGGCGTGGATCGAGACGAACAGGTCGGCCTTCGCAGCGCGCGCGATCGCGACGCGGTTGTTCAACGGGATGAAACGGTCGTCGTCGCGGGTGAGCTTGACCCGCACGTTACCCGACGCCCGCAACGCCCGCGCCGCTTCGCGTGCGATCGCCAGCGTCGCGTCCTTCTCGAATTTGCCGCCGAGCGAGCTGATCGCGCCGACATCCTTGCCGCCATGCCCCGCATCGATCATGACCAGCGGCTTGCGGCCGCCGGGGTTGCCCTCGATCGCGGTGGGCGGCCCGCCGCCGAAGACGTCGCTCGGCAGGTCGAAGTCGGTGACCAGCGCCGGTCCGAAACCCGGCAGCTTTGTGCGCCCCCGTGATACCGCGTGCGCGAACCGCGATGTGCTGACGGGTGCCAGCGTGAGGATGAGCCGATGATCGACACCTTGGGTCGCACTGGTCACCTGCATCGGCCCGGCCAGGTCGATCACTAGCCGGGCGCTGTGCGCGTCGAACTGCCCGATTCGCGCCCGGGTCACCGCTGCGCTGCCGCCAAGAGTGCCGCCGACAGTGACGCGCGGACTCGACACTCCCGCGAGGTCGACGACCACTCGCCGCGGCGCGTCGAGCGCAAAGCCCTTCGGCGGCGGCACGGCATCATCGAGCACGATCGTCACCTGCGCGCCGTCGATAGTCAGCCCGCCGACGACCGCCGCCGACGCGGGCGCCGCGCACAGGAGAGCAATAGGGAGAAGCCGGCGCATGCGGCACTCGATAGCGTGCTCATTACGATCGCACACCTATCTTCACCGGTACGATGCTTTCGGTTGTGACTTGTCCGAACGGGTGCTAGCACTGAGCAACGGCAGGGAAATGGCATCACGTCCGGCTCCTGACAGTGTCGTGTCGCACGGGGCCCGCGCCCCGGCTTGCCGGTTTCGTCTACCGCACCCAAGCCAAATGCCGGGCCTCGCCGGCAGTTTCGAACGCCTCGTCGGCGGGTCGCTGACCTGACCCGCCGGGCATAGGTTAGGGTTGCATGACGTCGACGAACTACAGTGCAGTTGCCACCGGCCTTTGGGCAGGCGCAGCGGCGCGGTCGATGCTCCCACTCCGCCCATCACACCGACCCCCGGCCGGAGACGCGCAAGCCTGCGCGACCGGCCTTTTTTCGCGCCCGTTCCGCCTTGCCGCGCAAGCAGGAGGCGGCTCCGGCGTCATGGAGCACATCAATGGCACAGCGCATGCTGATCGACGCCCGCCACCCGGAAGAGACGCGCGTCGCGGTCGTCAACGGCAACCGGATTGAAGAATTCGACTTCGAAGCCGCTGACAAGAAACAACTCAAGGGCAATATCTATCTAGCCAAAGTCACCAGGGTCGAACCGTCGCTGCAAGCGGCGTTTGTCGAATATGGCGGCAACCGCCACGGTTTCCTCGCCTTCGCCGAAATCCACCCCGATTATTACCAAATCCCGCGCGAGGACCGCGAAGCCTTGCTGCGTGAGGAAGCAGCGCTCGCCGAGGACGAAGCCCACGAGCCGGTCGAGGGCGAAGACGGCGAGGAGGTCGCCGAGGTCGGCGGCGGTGATGGCGACACCGACGTCATGCGCCGTCAGCGTCAGGCGCTGCGCCGCCGTTACAAGATCCAGGAGGTCATCCGCCGCCGTCAAGTGTTGCTGATCCAGGTTGTCAAGGAGGAGCGCGGCAACAAGGGCGCGGCGCTGACGACGTATCTCAGCCTCGCGGGCCGCTACTGCGTGCTGATGCCCAACACCGCACACGGCGGCGGCATCAGTCGCAAAATCTCGAACCTGACCGACCGCAAGCGGCTCAAGAGGATCATGGCCGACCTGCATCTGCCTGCCGGCATGGGCGCCATCGTCCGCACCGCCGGGCTCAAGCGCACGTCGGCCGAGATCAAGCGCGACTTCGATTATCTGACGCGGCTGTGGGATGAAATCCGCGAGACAACGCTCGCCTCCGAAGCGCCTTGCCTTGTCCACCAGGATTCGGATCTGATCAAGCGCGCTATCCGCGATATCTACACCCGCGATATCGAGCAAGTGCTGGTCGAGGGCGAAGCCGGCTTCACCGCGGCGCGAACGTTCATGCAGATGCTGATGCCGGCGCATGCCAAGAAGGTCGTGCAATATACCGACCCGGTGCCACTGTTCCAGCGCTTTGGGGTCGAGGGCCAGCTGGAGGCGATGTATTCGCCGGTCGTCCAGCTGCGTTCGGGCGGCTATATCGTCATCAACCCGACCGAGGCGCTGGTCTCGATCGATATCAATTCGGGCCGTAGTACCCGCGAGCACGGTATCGAGGACACCGCGTTCAAAACTAATATGGAGGCGGCCGAGGAGATCGGGCGGCAACTCCGGCTGCGCGACATGGCCGGGCTGGTCGTCATCGACTTCATCGACATGGAGGTCGGCGGCAACAACCGCCGCGTCGAGCGCGCCATGAAGGATGCGCTCAAACACGACCGCGCGCGTATCCAGATCGGCCGGATCAGTTCGTTCGGGCTGATGGAGATGAGCCGTCAGCGGCTGCGCACCGGCGTCCTCGAAGCCTCGACGCACATCTGCCCGATGTGCGACGGCTCCGGTACCGTCCGCTCGGTCTCGTCGGCGGCGCTCGCGGCATTGCGCGGACTCGAAGCGGAGGCGCTCAAGGGCCGCTGCAGCGAGTTCACCTTAAACGCCGGACGCGAGGTCGCAGTCTATATCCTCAACCGCAAGCGTGCCGAGCTGAACGAACTCGAAGACCGCTACGGTATCCAGATCGCGACGATCCCAAGCGACGAACTGCTGGGGCCGAACTTCACCATCGAAGCCGGTGGTCCGCCGCCCGCGACGCCGGTGACGATGAGCGCGCTGCCACCACCGGTGGTGATCGAGGAAGACGACGAGATCGAGGATGCCGAAGTTGACCTCGACGATGAGGATGACGACGACGCCGATGCTGCCCCGGCCCGCCGTGGTCGCCGCGACGAGGTTGGCGACGCTGACGCGGGCGACGATGCTGACGCCGAGACCGGCGACGGGGAGCCGCGCGAGAGTTCCCGCGAAGGCGGTCGCGACGACGCGCGCGACGATAGCCGCAACGAACGCGGCGGGCGCGGCCGTCGTCGCCGCCGTGGTAGTGGGCGCAGCGACAGACGCGGCGAGCCACGCCGCGAGGGTGAGGCTGAACCGCTGGCCGCAGAAGGCCGCACCGCGGACGCCGTGCGCGACGCGGCGGACGGGGGCGTGGTACATCATGGCGTGGCGATCGAACCCGGCGTCGGCGCGGATCAGGTTGGGACCGGCCAACCCGAAGACACCACCGCCAGTCAAGCCCAGCGCGAACCCGTCGGCGATACAGCCGAGGACGGCGAGCGCAAGCGCCGCCGCCGCGGCCGCCGTGGTGGCCGCCGTCGCGAGGGCGACGGTGCCGTGGCTGAGGGTAGCGTCGCGAGCGCGAGCGATCCGGGCAGCGACGACGACATGTTGGCAGCGACGGCTGCCGGTGCCATTGAACCGGCGACCGGCGATCAGTCGGCGACGCCGTCGGCAGTCTCAGACACGACCGCTGCAGCTGCTCCCAAATCGCCCAGAACGGACGGGCAACAAGCGGTCGGCGACGGCGTTGTCGACGCTGCTCCGGCCGAGGCGGAAGCAGCTGCACGGAAGCCGCGCCGTCCGCGCAGTCGCAAGGCTGCGACTGCGCCGGAGCTCGAGGCACCAGCGGCTAAGCCTGCGGCTGCGGCTGTTGCGGAGCCCGAGCTGGCATTACCGACCGAGGCGGAACCGGCGAAGCCGGCCCGCCGCCGGGCCGCGCCGCGAAAGGCGAAAACCACGGCAATCGCGGACGAGCAGCCGATCACATCGGTAGCAGTCGAAGCTGTGGAGACCACGCCCGCAGTCGAAGCTCGCGAGCCAATAGCCCGGCCAGCGCAGCTTGTGCCGGATGCTGTCGCTCCAGACGATCAGTCGGCGGCAGTGCCTGCCAACGACGCCAGCAGCGATGCGATCGCGAACGGCGATACGAATGCCAATCCGCGCAAAGGCTGGTGGCAGCGGACTTTCGGGGCGTAGCGCGAAGCCCTAAGCGCCCTCCCTCTCCCCGCCGCCTCCCCACTTGGGCAGGGGGTGGGGGGAGGATTACCACCGTATACGCCGCAGTGGATCGCGCTAAGTCCCTCCCCCAGCCCGCTGTTCAAAGGGGAGAGGGAGTGAATACACCCCCAGTCTGCGCTACCCTCACCCCCGTCGTCTGCGGATAGCTCAGCGCCAGCCCGCGCCGCGAGCGCACCGCCAGATACCCGAACGCCTCCGCTTCGAGCGAATCGCCGTTCCACCCCGCCGTCTCGACCGGCAGTGTTGGCACGCCGGTGCGCTCGGCTAGCATCCGCATCAGGGTCATATTGTGCCGCCCGCCGCCGGTGACCAGCAGGTACCGCGGCGTCACGGGGATATGCCGCAGCGCCTCCGCCACCGTCGCCGCGGTGAACGCGGTCAACGTCGCCGCGCCGTCGGCGAGACTGAGGCCGCGTACCGCCCCGGTTGAGAAATCGGCGCGGTCAAGCGACTTCGGCGGCGGTGCGTCGAACCAGTCGAGGTCGAGCATGCTCGTCAGCACGTCGTCGTGGATGCTGCCGGTACCCGCAATGCCGCCGCCGGCGTCATGGCTCAACCCGCCCTCGGCGCGCACCCAGTCGTCGATCAGCGCATTGCCCGGCCCGGTGTCGAAACTGCCCCATAGATCGATGGCAGTATCCCCGCCGAACCAGGTGATATTGCCAACCCCGCCGAGATTGAGCACCGCAATCGGCCCTTCCGCCAACAAGGGCGCCACCAGCGCGCGGTGGTACGCCGGAGCAAGCGGTGCGCCCTGCCCGCCCGCCCCAACGTCGGCCGAACGGAAGTCGCTGACCACCGCAATGCCGGTAAGCCGCGCCAGCAAGAGCGCGTCGCCGATCTGCCATGTCCAGCCGCGCTCAGGCCGGTGCGCCACGGTCTGCCCGTGGAAGCCAATGACGGCGACGTCATTGGCCGAGACGCCCGCCCTAGCCAGCACCCCAGCGACCGCCGCCGCATGGCGGAGCGTCAGCTCAAGCACGGCCGCATCGATCACCGGCTGCGGCCCCGGCCGGTCGAGCACCAATGCGGCCGCCATCGCCGCGCGCAGTTCGGTGCGAAACGGCTCGTCGTACGCCGACCCGGTGAAAGCCAGTCGCTCGACGACGTGCTCGCCGTCGGTGCGGATCAGCGCGGCATCGACTCCGTCCATTGAGGTGCCCGACATCAACCCGACGGCGAGCACCGGCTCGGTAGCCGCCGGGCTTTCCGCCGCGCTCGCGCTTATGCTACCCGGTCCCATGACCTACGCCTCCAGCTTCCTGCGCACGCTCGACGCGCGCGGCTTCATCCACCAGATCACCGACGCCGCCGCGCTCGACGCCGCCGCGAGCGCCGGGCCGATCACCGCTTATGTCGGCTATGACTGTACCGCGCCGTCGCTGCATATCGGCAATCTCGTCTCGATCATGATGCTGCGCAACCTGCAAGCGACCGGCCACAAGCCGGTGGTGCTGCTCGGTGGCGGCACGACGCGCGTCGGCGACCCGTCGGGCAAGGACGAAGGCCGGCAACTGCTTGACGACGCGCGCATCGCCACCAACATGGCGAGCATCCGGCGCATCTTCGAGCGCTTTCTCGACTTCGGCGACGGCCCAACGGGTGCCGTCATGGTCAACAACGCCGACTGGCTCGACAAACTCGAATACATCCCGTTTCTGCGCGATATCGGGCGGCATTTCAGCGTCAACCGCATGCTCGGGTTCGATTCGGTCAAGCTCCGCCTCGACCGCGAACAGCCGTTGAGCTTCCTCGAATTCAACTACATGATCCTGCAGGCGTATGATTTCCTCGAACTTGAGCGCCGCGTCGGCTGCAACCTGCAGATGGGCGGCTCGGACCAGTGGGGAAATATCGTCAACGGCACCGACCTGATCCGTCGTGTCGACGCCAAACCCGCCTTCGGCTTGACGACGCCGCTGATTACCACCGCCGATGGTGCCAAGATGGGCAAGACCGCCGCCGGTGCGATCTGGCTGCACGAGGACTCATTGCCGGCGTACGATTACTGGCAATTCTGGCGGAACACGCACGATGCCGATGTAGGGCGGTTTCTGCGGCTGTTCACCGATTTGCCCAAGGCGGAGTGCGCGCGACTGGAGCAACTCGAGGGCGCGGAGATTAACGCGGTGAAGGTGGTGCTAGCGAACGAGGCAACGGCGTTGTGCCGGGGGCGGGACGCGGCAATGGCTGCGGCGGCAACGGCGCAGACGACCTTTACCGACGGGGCTGCGGGTGATGATCTGCCGTCGCTCACGGTCGCGGGCAGCATCGGCGTTCTCGACGCCCTGGTCGGGCTGACACTCGCTGCGTCGAAGGGCGAAGCCAAGCGCCTGGTTCAGCAAGGCGGCGCACGACTCGACGGTGTCGCTATAACCGATGTCGAGACAATGATTGCCGTCGGCGCCACGCCGATCAAGCTTTCCGCCGGCAAGAAACGCCACGGAGTCCTGATCGCAGCATGACCCTGCATCGCTCGTTCGGCGCGGTGGTCGACGTGCGGACGCGGGTGCTGATCCTCGGCAGCCTGCCCGGGGTGCGCTCGCTGGCGGCGGCGGAATATTATGCGCACCCGAGCAACGCCTTCTGGACGCTGCTCGGCACCGTCCTCGACCGCGATCTGCGCGCGCTCACGTATGACGCGCGGCTGACGGCGGTGCTCGACGCGGGCGTCGGGCTGTGGGACGTGGTCGCGGCAGCGCGGCGGCAGGGCAGCCTCGACAGCGCCATCCGCGCGCCCGAATTGCACGACCTTGCCGGGCTGCTGCGCGAGTTACCCGCGCTAAACGCGGTGGCATTCAACGGCCAGACCGCGGCGGCGCTGGCGCGGCGGCAGCGAATCAAATTCGGTAGCACCGCTCAGATTGAGCTGCCGTCGAGCAGCGCCGCGTATACATTGCCAGTGGCGGTGAAGGTCGCAGCGTGGAGCGTGCTGCGGAGTTATCTCCTGTGAAGTCGTCAATCCAGTCCTTGATCCTCCCCGGCTTCGCCGAGCATCAGTAAGCCGCTATCCACGGTCGCCAGCTCGCCAGTTGCTTCGCCAATGCGGCAGCCCGCTCCGTCGTAAACCCGCGCTGCAGCTGCGCCGCCAGCCCGCGGGCTTGCTGCGCCACCGCGGCGTCGCCGCCACGCGCCGCGAGGCTCGCCAACACCCACGCGGCTTCAGGATCGCGCGTTACGCCCGCGCCGCTGGCGAGCGCGCGGGCGAACGCCAGCTGCGCCGGAGCGTAACCGCGGCTGGCGGCACGCAGCCAATAACCGGCGGCGGTCGCAGGATCGGGCGCGACGCCCTGCCCGCGCGCATAGATTACCCCGAGCATCGTCTCGGCGATCGCCGAACCCTGGTCGGCGAGGCTGCGGAAAGCGATTGCGGCGCGCTGGTAGTCGCGCGCCTGATACGCGGCCATTGCCCGGTTGAGCACATCCGCCAATGGTAATAGCGGCGCTGCAACGCTTGCGGGCTGCGCTGCGACGGGTGGCAGTATGGTGATCGCAGCCGCTGCCAGCGACAGCGCCGCGCTGATCCGGGCCAAGCTCATCGCACCCGGCTTAGGCGCTCACCCTGAGCGCAACAAGCCGACCGCCGCATCGCGCTCGAACAGATACAGCAGTATGCGCGCCGCCTGCCCGCGCGACGCCTCGAGTCCGCCGTCGCGGTCGAGCAGCAGCCGGGCATCGTCGCGCGCGATCTGCACCAATTTTGTCACGCGCTCGGGGTCGGCCAAGCGGAACTCTTGCTCCCCCGCCTGCTTGGTACCGAGCATCTCGCCCGCGCCGCGCAATTCGAGATCGGCCTCGGCGATGCGAAACCCGTCGCTGGTCTCGCGCAGCAGCGTGAGCCGCGCACGCGCCGTCTCCGAGACGACGGCGTCGCGCAGCAGCAGGCAGACCGACTTGCCGGTGCCGCGCCCGACCCGGCCGCGCAGCTGGTGCAGCTGTGCCAGCCCGAAGCGCTCGGCCGCCTCGACGATCATCAGCGTTGCGTTGGGCACGTCGACACCGACCTCGATCACCGTCGTCGCGACCAGTAGTTGCAGGCGGCCGTCTGCAAAATCGGCCATCACGGCGTCCTTTTCGACGGGCTTGAGCCGTCCGTGGACAAGTCCGACGATGTCGCCGAACTGGACCCGCAACGCTGCCGCGCGGGCGACGGCGGACGCGGTATCGCCGCTCTCGCTGCCCTCGACCAGCGGGCAAACCCAATACGCCTGCCCGCCGCCCGCGAGGTGACGCGCCAGCCCGGCGGTGACGTCGTGGATGCGGTCAAGCGCCACCACCCGCGTGTCGATCGGCTGGCGCCCCGGCGGCAGCTCGTCCAACCGCGACACGTCCATCTCGCCGTAGGCCGTCAGCGCCAGCGTCCGTGGGATCGGCGTCGCGGTCATCACCAGCAGATGCGGTGGTACCACCGCCTTGGCCGCGAGCATCAGACGCTGATGCACCCCAAAGCGATGCTGCTCGTCGATCACCACCAGCCCAAGGTCGCGGTACGCCACCGCGTCCTGAAAGATCGCATGCGTGCCGATCAGGATATCGATCTCGCCGGTCGCCAGCCGGTGCAGGATATCCTCGCGTCCGCGTCCCTTGTCGCGCCCGGTCAGGATCGCGACCCGCACCGGCAGCGCGCCGAGCTGCGCTGTCAGGCTGGCGAAATGCTGGCGCGCGAGGATCTCGGTCGGCGCGAGGAACGCCGCCTGTGCACCGCTTTCGACCGCGCTCAGCATGGCAATCAGCGCGACCAACGTCTTGCCCGAGCCGACGTCGCCCTGCAGCAGCCGCAGCATCGGCGCGGCCTGCGCCAGATCGCCCGCGATCTCGGCGGTGACGCACGACTGTGCGCCGGTCAGCGCCCACGGCAGCTGCTTGACCAGCGCCTCGGTCAGCGCCCCCGTCCCCGCCAGCGCGCGCCCGCGCCGTCGTCGGGTGTCGGCGCGCACTAGCAGCAGCGCCAGTTGGTTCGCGAGCAGCTCGTCATACGCCAGCCGGTCGCGCGCGGCCGTTTCGTCGTACAGCGCATGGGCATCGCCCAGCGCCTGCCGCCACGTCGGCCAGCTGCGCGCCGCCAGCACACTCGGTTCGATCCATTCGGCAAGCGCCGGCGCGCGGGCCAGCGCCGCCTCGGCGAGCTGCCCCATGCGCTTGTTGGCGATGCCTTCGGTTAGCCCGTACACCGGCTCGCGCGCCGGGATGCCGCCCACCCCGGCGGGCGCGACGACGTAGTCGGGATGCGCCATCTGCAGCCATTGGCCGTAGCGGTCGAGCCGCCCGCTGACGACGCGCTTCTCGCCGATGGGCAAAAGCTTCCGCGCATAGCCGCCGCCCTGCCCAAAATAAACAAGGTCGATGTAAGTCCCCACGCTGTCGATGCAGCGCACCCGGAACGGCGCGCGCGGCGAGCCGCCCTCGTAGCCGGTCACCAACAGCTCGACGACGATCAGCCGGCCTTCGTCGTTCTCGTCGAGCTTGGTCACATGGACTCGTTCGAGCGCTATCACCGGCAGATGGAACAGCAGGTCGACGACGCGCGTCAGCTTGAGCCGCGCCAATTGACGCGTCAGTGTCGCACCGACGCCCTTCAGGGCGCTGATCTCGGCGAACAGCGGGTTGAGCGCGGCGGGACGCATGCTATGGAGAGTCATAGCGCAAGCACCCTGCCGGTTCCAAACCGGCGGGCGCGCAACTGTTGGAGCAGGTATGGACGGCGTTGAAACGAAGACGGACGGCGCACAGGCACCGAGGAACGAGCTCGAATTTCGCCAGCGCCGAATCGCCTTCCGCGCGTGGCATCGCGGCACCCGCGAAGCCGACCTGATGATCGGCGGCTTCGCTAACCGGCACGCGGCGTCATGGAGCCTGGTGGAAATCGCGTGGTTCGAGGCCCTGCTCGAGGAGCAGGACGTCGACATCATGGCGTGGGCGATCGGCACCTCAATGCCGCCGCCGCGCTTTGCGGGGCCGCAGATGGCGGCGTTGCAAGCACTTGATTATATATCGAAGTCGATGCGTTGAGTAACGCAGCGCGCGCGCGGTGATCGATCCCGCCGCCCTCCTCGCCGCTAGCGAATCGCTAACTCTCGCCGGGTGCCCCGCCGGGTATCAGCCGTGGCTGCTCGCGGACCTCGCCCGAGCGTCGAAGGCCCGCGCCGTCTTCATCGCCGCCGACGAGCAGGCCGCGCGCGCGATGCTCGACGCGGCCGTGTTCTTCGCGCCCGAGCTCGAGACAGTGTATTTCCCGGCGTGGGACTGCCTGCCGTACGACCGCGCCTCGCCCAGCCTGCGGGTGTCGAGCGAGCGCCTCGCGGCATTGGCGGCGTTAGGTCAACCGACCGGCAAGGCGCAGCTACTGGTCACCACGGTCAATGCGGCGCTGCAGCGGACACTGGTCCCGGCGCGCATCGCGGCGCTGACCGCGCAGATCAAGGCCGGGGCGCGCATCGACCGCGACAAGCTGGCGCTGATGCTCAGCGCGAACGGCTTCGTGCGCGCCGACACGGTGATCGAGGCGGGCGAGTATGCGGTGCGCGGCGGGCTGCTCGATCTGTTCCCGGCGGGCAGCGAGCATGCGCTGCGGCTCGACTTCTTCGGCGACGAGATCGAGAGCGTTCGCGCCTTCGATCCGGCGACGCAGCGTACGGTTGGGCTTGCCGATGGCTTCACGCTGCTGCCGGTCAACGAGGTACTATTGAACGACGATAGTATCCGCGCTTTCCGCGCCGGCTATCTCGGCGCGTTCGGGGCCAACGCCACCGGCGATGCGCTCTACAGCGCGATCAGCGAGGGGCGGCGGCTGGCGGGGATGGAGCATTGGCTGCCGCTGTTCGAAGGCAGCCTCGCGACGCTGTTCGACCATATCGGCGACGGCGCGGTGATCGTCCGCGACGCCGGCAGCGACGGTGCGGCCGAGCAGCGCTTCGAGGCGATCTCCGACTATCACGACAACCGTCAGGCAGCGATGAGCGCCAAGCCGGGTAGCTACCGCCCGCTGCCGCCCGAGACGCTGTACCTCGGCAAGGACGAATGGCGCGCCAAGCTGGCGAGCGCGAGGGTGCACCTGAACTCGCCGTTCAGCGTGCCCGACGGAACCCGCCGCACGATAGATTGCGAAGCGGTTGCCCCACGCGACTTCACCCCCGAGCGCACTGCGCAGAGCAATGTCTACGACGCGGTCAAGGCGCACATCGACGACCTGCGCAAGGCCAAGACCCGCATCGTGCTCGCCAGCTATTCGACCGGCTCGCGTGAGCGGCTGCAGGGTTTGCTGGCGGATCACGGCGTCACCGGCACCGCGCTAGCAGATAGCTGGCAGCAGGCACTCGGCGCGGCGGCGAAGGGCAGCGTCGCGCTGACGGTGCTGCCGCTCGAACACGGCTTCACCCAGAACAAGCTCGCGGTCCTGACCGAGCAGGATATGCTCGGCGACCGGCTGGTGCATCGCCGCCGTTCGGCGAAGAAGGCAGACGCGTTCCTCGCCGAGCTGTCGATGCTGACGCCGGGCGACCTGCTAGTCCACAAGGACCACGGCATCGGGCGCTATGAAGGGCTGGTCGCGGTCGCCATCGGCAAGGCCCCGCACGACTGCGTCATGCTGAGCTACGACGGCGGCGACAAGCTCTACGTGCCGGTCGAGAATATCGACGTGCTGTCGCGCTACGGCTCCGAGAGCGACGGCGTCGGCCTCGACAAGCTCGGCGGCGTCCAGTGGCAGAGCCGCAAAGCCCGGATGAAGGAGCGCATCCGCGCCATCGCCGGCGAGCTGATGGCGGTGGCGGCGCAGCGCGCGCTCCGCGAAGCCGATGCCGCCATTCCCGATCCGCACGGCTATGCCGAATTCGCCGACCGCTTCCCGTACGCCGAAACCGAGGACCAGCAGCACGCCATCGACGACGTCCTCGCCGATCTCGCCAGCGGCCGCCCGATGGACCGGCTGGTCTGCGGCGACGTCGGTTTCGGCAAGACCGAGGTGGCCTTGCGCGCCGCTTATGCCGCGGCGCTCAGCGGCATGCAGGTCGCGGTGGTCTGCCCCACCACATTGCTCGCCCGCCAGCACTTCGCCGGCTTCCGCGAGCGCTTCGCCGGCCTGCCGGTCGAAGTGCGCCAGCTGTCGCGGTTGGTTACCGCCGCCAGCGCCAACGAGGCGCGCGCCGGGCTCGCCGACGGCACCGTCGACATCGTCATCGGCACGCATGCGCTATTGGCGAAGTCGGTTGCCTTCAAGCGGCTCGGGCTGGTCATCGTCGACGAGGAGCAGCGCTTCGGCGTCACCCACAAGGAGCGGTTGAAGGGGCTCAAGGCCGACGTCCATGTGCTGACGCTGACCGCGACGCCGATCCCCCGCACGCTGCAGATGGCGCTGACCGGCCTGCGCGAGCTGTCAATCATCGCCACCCCGCCGGTCGACCGACTGGCGGTGCGGACGTATGTGATGCCGTGGGACGAGGTGGTGATGCGCGAGGCGTTGCTGCGCGAGCATTACCGCGGCGGGCAGAGCTTTTTCGTCACCCCCAAGATTGCCGACCTGCCCGACATCGAGGCGTTCCTGCGCGACAAGGTCCCTGAGATCAAGGCGGTCACCGCGCACGGCCAGATGTCGCCGACCGAGGTCGAGGAGCGCATGAGCGCGTTCTACGACCGCAACTACGACGTGCTGCTGTCGACGACGATCGTCGAGTCGGGGCTCGATATCCCGAGCGCTAATACGATGATCATCCACCGCGCCGACCGCTTCGGGCTGGCGCAGCTGTATCAGCTGCGCGGCCGCGTCGGGCGCGCCAAGGTCCGCGCCTATGCCTATATGACGACGCCGGCCGACCAGGCGATCACCGAAACCGCCGACAAGCGCCTGCAGGTGCTCTCCAGCCTTGACAGCCTCGGGGCGGGCTTCCAGCTCGCCAGCCACGACCTCGACATCCGCGGCGCCGGTAATCTGCTCGGCGACGAGCAGTCTGGTCATATCCGCGAGATCGGCTTCGAGCTCTACCAGTCGATGCTCGAAGACGCGATCGTCGAGGCGCGCGCCGGCGCCGCCGGGCTCAAGCCGCCGGAGGAAGGCTTCAGCCCACAGATCACGCTCGATGCGCCGATCCTGATCCCGCAGGATTACGTCCCCGACCTCAACCTGCGGATGGCGCTATACCGCCGCCTCAACGACCTCGCCGACCGCGCCGCGATCGACAGCTTCGCCGCCGAGATGATCGACCGCTTCGGCACGTTGCCCGTGGAAGCGAGCAACCTGCTGCGCGTTATCGAGATCAAGCAGTTCTGCGCCGCCGCCAATATCCTTAAGCTCGATGCCGGCATTCGCGGCGCGCTGGTGACCTTCCAGAACGACCACTTCCCCAACCCGCCGGCGCTGCTCGACTATGTCGCCCGCCTCGGCGACCGCGCCAAGCTGCGCCCCGACAACAAGCTGTTCATCAGCGGCGACTGGACCAGCGTCGAAGCCCGGCTGAAAGGCGCCACCGCGCTGGCGAAGGGGCTATCGCGACTAGCGGGCGGCGCGAGCGTCAAGCCGCTGATCGCGCCGGTGGCGAAGGCCGCGCCCAAACCCGCACCGCCGCGACCGAGCGTGTTTCAGAGCAAGAAGAGCGGCCGGCGGTAAGACCCGCTGCTGACGGTCGTCGGGAACCGCGGAGATACTGGCAAGCGTGCGCTGACGCTTGTTCACACGGCGCACGACAGAGAGCGTGAAATGAGCTTAAGCAGCGCAGCCTTTTTAAGGCTCGGGTCGCCGGGGTGGACTTCGCCGCTGCCTGCGCCCATTTCAACGGCGATGGTTTCCGCCCTGCCCCGCACCGCGACCCGCCCGCTGATCGACCCTTACGGGCGGACGATCGATTACCTGCGCGTTTCGGTAACCGACCGCTGCGACTTCCGCTGCGTCTATTGCATGTCGGAGCACATGACTTTCCTGCCCAAGGCCGAAGTGCTGAGCCTCGAAGAGATCGACCGGCTGGCGAGCGCCTTCGTCCGCCGCGGCACCCGTAAGCTGCGGCTGACCGGCGGCGAGCCGCTGGTGCGGCGCGGGCTGATCGACCTCGTCCGCTCGCTGGCGCGGCATCTGGCCAGCGGCGCGCTCGACGAGATCACGCTCACCACCAACGGCTCGCAGTTGCGCACGCATGCGCGTGATCTCGCCGACGCCGGGATGCGCCGGATCAACGTTAGCCTTGATACGCTCGACGACCGCAAGTTCGCGCGCATCACCCGCTGGGGCCGCCTGCCGCAGGTGCTCGACGGCATCGCCGCCGCAACCGAAGCCGGGCTGCACGTTAAGATCAACATGGTCGCGCTCAAAGGGATCAACGACGACGAGATCGGCCGCATGCTGGCATGGTGCGCGGCGGCCGGGCACGATCTCGTGCTGATCGAGACGATGCCGCTCGGCGAGGTCGAGGAGGACCGCACCGACCGTTATCTGCCGCTCAGCCGGGTCCGCGCCGACCTCGAACAGCGCCTGACGCTGATCGATCTGCCCGATTCGACCGGTGGCCCGGCACGCTATGTCCGGGTCGGCGAGACCGGCAAGCGGCTCGGCTTCATCACGCCGCTGACGCACAATTTTTGTGAGAGCTGCAACCGCGTCCGGCTGACCGCGACCGGCACGCTGTATATGTGTCTCGGACAGGACGACGCCGCCGACCTGCGCACCGTGATCCGGGCCAGCGCCGGCGATGCCGCCCTCGACGCGGCGCTCGATGCAGCGATCGCGCGCAAGCCAAAGGGCCACGACTTCGTGATCGACCGTGCGCTGGCCCGGCCCGCGGTCAGCCGCCACATGAGCGTCACCGGCGGGTGAAGCTGGCGCTGGTGGCCTCGACGACCCCGGCCGCCGAGGCTGCGGCAGTCTCGCTGCGTGCGCGCTACGACTGGCTGCCGGTCCGCGATGCCGATATCGTCGTGGCGCTCGGCGGCGACGGCTTTCTGCTGCAGGTGCTTCACGCCGCGCTCCACGCGCGCCAGCCGCGCCCGGTATTTGGCATGAACCTTGGCACCGTCGGCTTCATGATGAACGAGTATCGCGACGCCGGGCTGCCCGAGCGTATCGCGGCGGCGCGGACCTTCAAGCTTCACCCGCTGCGCATGGAAGCGCGCACGGTGGCCGGCAACCTGGTAGTATCGCCCGCGATCAACGAGGTTTCGCTGCTCCGCGAGACGCGGCAGGCCGCGAAGATCGAGATCAGCATCGACGCCAAGGTTCGCATGGCCGAGCTGGCGGCCGACGGCGTGCTGGTGTCGACCCCGGCTGGGTCGACCGCGTATAATCTATCGGCGAACGGTCCGATCCTGCCACTGCAGTCCGACCTGCTGGCGCTGACCCCGATCAGCCCGTTCCGGCCGCGGCGCTGGCGCGGCGCGCTGCTCCCCGACAGCTCGGTGGTCGAGTTCCGCATCCTTGAAGCCGCCAAACGCCCGGTCAGCGCCGTCGCCGATCAGCTTGAGGTCCGCGACGTCGCCAGCGTCCGGGTCAGCGCCGACCGCTCGGTGACGCTCGACCTGCTATTCGACCCGGGCTACGCGCTCGACGACCGCATCTTCCTCGAACAGTTTCAGAGCTAGCGCCAGCACAGGGCTTGTGAGGAGCGGCATGCGGTGCTACCCCGCGCCCTCCATTCCCTGGTAGCTCAGCGGTAGAGCGTTCGACTGTTAATCGAAATGTCGCAGGTTCGAATCCTGCCCGGGGAGCCATTTCCTGACGCTAAACAATTGATAAACAATTGTAAAATTTGAGAGAGTGTCAACCGTTCCCCCAACCGTTCCCCCAAACCCGGGCGGTTAGGGGCGGTTTTGGTTGGACGGGGGCGCACCGTCCCGTCAATCGCAGTCCAAGATTTATTTATCCCACCTGAATCTGATCTAACGGTCAAACCTCACCAGCGCTCGCACCTCCGCTTTCAGGTCAAGCCATTCCCGCCCATACAGCCCATGTTTCAACGCGCGCTGATTGCCGGCTGGTGCGCCGGGGGACGTTCCACCGTGCATCCGGCATCGCCCGTTAGGCATCGCGGGCGACTGGCACGGTGTCGCACTCCGCGTGCGCGCTCCGCAGCGGGTTGAAAGGTGCATCGGCATGGGCAAGCGCGGCGGCGGGCTTTGCATGGGGTTGTTCCTCGCTTTTCAAAGGTGACCCTCTCCCCGTCGTGACCGCGCCGACGATGGCCTGTCCGCCGGGGTGGACGTGGACGTGCTCGACGCGGACCGTCTGACCCCCGCCGCGCCGCAGCTTGGCCAGCGCCTCGGCTTGCAGCGTAAAGGTCCGCAGTAGTTTGACCGCAAGGCCGCCCTGCACCTCGACCTGATTGAGCTGATCCGAGCGACGGGTCCGGCCGAGAAGGGTCATGGCGAGCCCGTGCGTCGCTGCCATTTGCGAGGCGAGCAGCGCCTCGATTTCGTTTGCCGGCTCGGCACCGCCGACGATGGCCAACGCCGCATTGACCGCGCTTTCCGTGGCCGCCGTGTCGCGCCCGGTCAACGTGTCGAGCAACTGACCGAGCGTTACGGCCATGAACGGGTGCGACGCGGTGCCGAAGGCGTCGAGCATTTGATAGCCATGGCCGGTCTTGTCGGAATGGGGAGCGGCGATGCTTGCGGCGCAAAGGTCGCCGCCTTGAAGCCGGACGCTGGCGCGTTTCGGACGGGCGGTAACGCGCGCCGATGCGCGGGCTGTCGCCGCCTTGTCGCGCTCGTTCGGCTCTGGCGGCTGGACAACGGGTGCTAGTGCAGTCTTTGCTTTTACCATCTCATAGCCTTTCGATCCGAGGGGTTCATGGTGTTCCGCGTGTTCTGATCCCGGAATTACGTCAATATTTTAGGAACACAGCTCAGGGGTCGGGGTGTTCCGCGTGTTCCG